>VEQI01000089.1 GCA_018883305.1 Limnohabitans sp.
GAGCAGGTCTTGCCAGTACTCTTCCTCCGGGTAAGCGTCCACCAGCACGTCCTGGGGCGCGTCGTGCATGCAACGCAGATTGCGCGTATGCATGGAGTTACCGCCGCGCCATTCCTTGGGCGCAGCTTCCAGCAGCGTGACGCGCACGCCCGCCTCTGCGGCCATCAGGGCCGCACACAGGGCGGCATTGCCGCCGCCAATGACCAGCACGTCAGTGTGCATTGTTTGCCTCGTTCAGATGACACCGGGATAGGTGGCTCCGGTGTGATGGACGCCAATCTTAAAGGAGGTAACGCTTGGAGACTGTCAAACGGATGCTTTTGGGCGCGCGTGGGCTGAAGGCCGGATCTGGTTGTCGGCCACGGGCTACCCTGGTTGGACAACCCAAGTCGCGTGCCGCACAATGTGCGGCTGAAACACTTTCACCAGATCAACACGCATGTCCACCTTTGCCCATCAGCTCAAAAGTGAAATCTCCCGCATTGCCCGCAAGGAAATCAAGTCTGACGCCAAGACCTTGAAACAAGCTTCCTCGCGGTACCGGTCCGAGATTGCTGACCTCAAGCGCCGGGTGGCCAGTCTGGAGTCGTTGGTGAGAAAGCTGGCCAAAGGGGCGGTGCCAGCGGCCAAGCCCGTGCCCGCCGAGGAAAGTGGGGCGCTGCGTTTCCGCGCCTCCGGCTTTGCCTCCCTGCGGCAAAAACTGGGTTTGTCCGCCCAGGAGATGGGCCAGTTGATTGGCGTGTCGGCCCAGTCGGTCTACCATTGGGAAGCGGGCAAGACCAAGCCGCGCGCCAGCCAGTTGCAAGCCATTGCCCTGGTGCGCAAGCTGGGCAAGCGCGAGGTTCAAGCCCGACTGGCCTGATCATTGTTGAGATTGCAGGAGTTTTCCATGAAGGTTTTCACACGCGTGCGTCGTCTGGTGTTGCTCAGCTTGTTGGGTGTGGGCGCGGCCACCACCGCCTGGGCACAGGCCTGGCCCAGCAAACCCCTGCGGGTGGTGGTGAACTTTCCGCCGGGTGGTGCGGCCGATCAGATCGCCCGTGTCATTGGTCAACCGCTGTCCGAGGCCTTGGGCCAACCCGTGGTAATTGAAAACCGCGCGGGCGCCAACGGCAATCTGGGGGGCGAGGTGGTGGCCAAGTCGCCCGCTGACGGGTACACGCTGCTGATGAGTTCCGGGGGCATGGTCTCCGTCAATCCGCACATCTATGCTCGCATGCCATTTGATCCCGCCAAGGATTTGACGCCGGTGGCAGCGGCCGCGCGGGTGCTGGTGTTCCTGGTGACCAAGCCGTCCTTGCCGGTGGAAAACGTGCAGGACTTTCTGACGTACGTGAAGGCCAACCCGGGCCGCTTGAGTTTTGGTTCTGCGGGCAACGGGAGCTCACCGCACCTGGCGGCTGAAATGATGAAGAGCCAAGCGGGCCTGTTTGCGGTGCATGTGCCTTACCGTGGCGCAGCGCCGGCCCTGCAAGATTTGCTGGCGGGACAAGTGGATTTTTATTTTGACCCCGGCATTGGCTTGAATCAGGTCAGGGCAGGCAAGTTGAAACTGCTGGCCGTGGGCAGCCCCAAGCGTTCACCACTGTTTCCGCAAGTGCCCACGCTGGCTGAGGCGGGGTTGAAAGGGTTCGATGCCGACACCGTGTTTGGCTTTTATGCGCCCACTGGTACACCCGCCGAGGTGGTGAACCGGCTCAACCGAGAAATCAACCGCACCCTGAGCCTGCCGGCGGTGAAAGACCGCATCCAGGCCTTGGGCGGTGAGGCACTGGCCATCAGCCCCGCCGAGTTTGCCGCCAAGGCCAGTGAGGACTCGGCCCGTTTTGGCGCCATCATTCGCGAGCGCAAGATCGTTGGCGACTGAGCTGGTCTGGATGAAGGGGTGTTAACGCCTTCGGGCAGAGGATAAGATCTGGCCTGTGGCCGATCGATCCTGATCGGACATGACCTGCCTTCGAGGCATTGGACCCTGGGGTCCTCTTATGCGCCGACAGGTCTTTCCTCATCGACATCGGAGTTCTTTCATGATCACCGCTCGACGCACCCTCCTGAAGGGGGCTGCCTGCTGGGCTGGCCTGTCCGTTTCTTCCTGGACCCTGGCTCAAACGGCTGCACCTGCGGCAGCCCGCACCTTCCAACCCCAACCTGGTGCCTGGCGCACCTTTGAAGTCACCACGCGAGTGGACATCACCCACGTGGATGGTGCCACCCGCGTGTGGTTGCCTGTGCCCAGCGTCAACACGGCCTGGCAGCAGTCTGGGATTCATTCCTTTGCCAGCAATGGCTTGGCGCGCTTGCGCAGCGACAGTCTGCAAGGCTTTCAAATGCTGTACGCGGAATTCACGCCGCAGGCGGACAAGCCCTTCGTGGAAATCACCAGCCGCATTCAGACACAAAACCGTGCACCCGCTGCACCGGGGTCTGTGGCGGCGGAAGCTGCTGCCAGCCTGAAGTTCTTCACCCGTGCCACGCACTTGCTGCCCACGGACGGCATCGTGCGCGAGACCGCGCAAAAAGCGATTGCAGGGGCCCACACTGAACTTGAGAAGGTGCGCGCCATTTACGACTGGATCGTGGCCAATGCCTGGCGCGAGCCCAAAGTCCGCGGCTGTGGCGAGGGTGACATCAAGACCATGCTGGAGACCGGCAACCTGGGGGGCAAGTGTGCCGACATCAATGCCCTGTTCGTGGGCTTGTGCCGCTCGGTGGGCATTCCGGCCCGTGATGTCTACGGCTTGCGTCTGGCACCTTCGGCCTTTGGCTACAAGGAGTTGTCCGGCAATCCGGCCAGCTTGAAAGGTGCTCAGCATTGTCGTGCGGAAGTCTATGTCAACGGCCAGGGCTGGCTGGCCATGGACCCTGCCGATGTGGCCAAGGTCATGCGTCTGGAGACGCCCGAGTGGATCAAGTCACCCCAGCACCCGGTGGTGCAACCGGTCTATCAAACGCTGTTTGGGGGCTGGGAGGGCAACTGGGTGGCCTGGAACACCGCGCACGACGTGATGCTGCCGCAGAGCAAGGGCGAGCGCCTGGGCTTTTTCATGTACCCGGTGGCAGAGAACAACGACGGTCGCCTGGACTCCTACGCGCCGGATGATTTCAAGTACCAGATCACGGCGCGCGAAATCTGATCGACGATGACCTTGTTTCATCGGGTCCTTCGATGGTTGTGGGGCTGGGGGTGGCTGTGTGCCCTGGGTCTGGCTCAGGCGCAGCACCAAGCCACTCGCTGGCCCACCCACGTCGCAGTGCCTCCCATTGAATTCACCGACTTGTCTGCCCAGACTTGGGGGGCTGAACGTTTCAAAGGCAAGACGGTGGTGATCAACTTCTGGGCCACCTGGTGCGCGCCTTGCCTGGAAGAATTGCCATCGTTGCAGACGTTTGCCGATTTCAATCAGACCAGCGACATCACGGTTTTGACGGTCAATGTCAAAGACCCGCTCAACCGGGTGCGCCAGTTTGTGGTGCGCAACCAGTTCAGCTTTCCCGTGGTGGCTGATCGACAAGGGGTGCTGGCCAGACAGTGGGGTGTGAAGGTGTTTCCCACCACCATCATCCTTTCACCACAGGGCGTGCCGACCTGGATCATCGAAGGTGCGGTGGACTGGACGGACCAGCGTGTTCAAGCGTGGATGCCGCGCAAGCCTTGAACATCAAGGTTCAGCGAGCATCCAGAAATTGTTCAAACAACTGCGCAGAGGTTTCCAGCGCCTCAGCCGTCCCCGTCCCAGGGGTCACGGCGGACTGCGTGGGCTGCACCAGCGTGCACACTGCCTCGAAGTATTTGAACAACATGTCGTGCTGAGCGCAGGTGATGAAGGTGGGGACACGAATGAGCGGTAACCGTTCTTGTTTGGGGTATGCCAGCGCAGCGCGATAAGACAAGTGGAAGGTGCGTGCAGCCTTGAACACCTCCACCGCCTTGTCATGCAGACTGTGTGCATCGGGCAAGCCGCCGGGGCGGCGATGGGCGCTGTCTTGCCGGTACCAAGGCCAGAACAAATAGGCGTCTCGCACAAAATTCCACAGTTGCGTGATCTGGCTGCCCTGCGTGTCCAGTTGAACGTGGGGCAGGTAGCGCTGAAGTAGCTCTGCCTGTTCTTCAGGGGGATACAGGCCGATGCCATCCATGATCACACTGCGGACCCGCTCGGGGTGTTCAATGGCCAGGTCACAGGCGATGTTCGCGCCCGTATGGGCGCCCCAGGCATCAAAGCGCTCAACATTCAGCGCGGTCAATGCACGCAGGTGCGCGTCTGCAAATTCGCTCAGGTCCGGCGCGTCGCTCTGCGGCGCACACGAGTCACCATTTCCCAGTGTGTCCAGGGCAATGACATGACGGTGACGGGCCATGCGCTGAATCAAGGGTTCCAGCGTTTTGGCCGATCCGGGTGAGGCGTGGAACATCACCAGGGGCGGCTTGCCCTGATGCTGCTGTCCGGCATGCCGGTAGTGCACCTGGCCCTCACGGATGCTGACGAAGCCGCGCAAAACCTGCGTGTTGTCGGGGCTCACAGGCCCATCTCCCGCGCAATCAGGTTGCGTTGGATTTCGCTGGTGCCCTCACCAAAGGTGAACAGCCCTGCGTCGCGCCACATGCGCTGCATGTCACTTTCCATGGCGTAGCCGCTGCTGGCCATGATCTGCATGCCTTCCCGCGTGACATATTGAAAGGTCTCGCTGGCCACCAGCTTGGCCTGCGCGCCCTCCAGTCGGCAAGGCCGTTGGGTGGCAATCAGCCAGGCCAATTGATAGAGGCACAGGCGAGCCTGATTGACACGCACCTGCATGTCCGCCAGCTTGTGCTGGATGGCCTGAAAGTTGGCAATGGGGCGACCGAATTGGGTGCGCTGTTGCGCATAATCGCGCGCCAGTTCCACGGCACGCTGGGCCTGCCCCACCGAGTTGGCTGCCTGACCCGCACGGCTGTAGTGCAGGGTGGACAGCACATGCTTGAAGCCCTGGCCCTCTTCTCCCAGCAAGGCGTCCTCAGGCACCAGCACATCGTCAAAGCCAATGTCCCAGGACGGCATGCAATGGTGTCCCAATTTTTCCAACGGGGTCATGGTGATGCCCGGTGTGTGGCGCGGTACCAGCAGCAACGAGATGCCCGAGCCACCGGTGCTGCCTGCGGTGGTGCGGCAGACCACCACCAGATGATGGGCCGCATCGGCATTGCTGATCCAGATCTTGCGACCTTGGATGCGCCAACCTTCCGAGGTGCGACGCGCATGCGTGGTGAGGGCGGCCGCATCACTGCCCGCGCCGGATTCCGTCAGTGCCAGCGCAAAGCGGGCCTGGCCTTGAATCAACTCGGGGAGCCAGCGATTCTTTTGGGCCTCACTGGCGTACGTCAGCAATGACATGCCGCCAAAGCTGACCGTGGTGGCAAACAGCGTGGAGGCAATGCCGGCATGGTAGGCCAGTCGTTCGTTCACCAATGCCACGCTGCGCCAGTCTTTCTCCATGCCACCGTACTGTGCAGGAAAGGGCAGGCCCAGCAAACCCAGTTCACCCATGCGCGGCAACAGGTGCCAGGGCGTTTCATGCGCACGGTCTGCTGCGCGATAGGCTTCAGGCGGGAACTCCCGCGCCATCATTCGGTCCACCGAGTCCAACAGGGCTCGATCTTCTTCTGGAATCTCAAAGTCAATCATGGGCGATGCGTACGTGCCGTCAGAAGCTGGATCGTCAAAGGGCGGGCAAACGCGCGCTCAGTTCGGCTTTGATCACTTTGCCCAGCGAGGTTCTGGGGAACGTGTGCTCGATAAAAATTTGACGTGGCACCTTGTACGACGCCAACGCCTCCCGACACCAGTCCGTGAGGGTCTGAGGATCGACCGGTGATTTGAGCAGCACAAAAGCCGCCACTTCTTCATTGAACTCACGCGATGGCCAGCCCACCACCGCGGCATCCGACACGGCGGGATGCGCCAGCAGGGTGGCTTCAATTTCTTGCGGATAGATGTTCACGCCACCTCGGATGATCATGTCCTTGGCCCGACCACGCAGGAACAGAAAGCCTTCTTCATTCATCGATCCCAGGTCGCCAGGATAAAACCAGCCATCCTTGAACGCTTCCGTGCTGGCCTCAGGATCGGCATGAAACCCCTGCGCAACGGCTGGCCCGCGATAGCGAATGCGCCCCACGCGGTTGTGTGGCAGCAGGCGATCCTCGTTGTCGACAATTTGCACCTCGACACTCAGGGCCGGCCGGCCCACCGACTCTTCGTAACGCAACTGATCGTCGGGGGACAGGGTGGACACGCCTCCCCCTTCGGTGGAGCTGTAGTACTCCAGAAACTGCGGACAGATGTCCGTGCGAATGCGGTGCCTTTCCTGAGCGGTCAAGGCCGAGCCCGAGGAGATTAGCGTGTGCAGTCCGCGCAAGGGAGCCAGCGTGGCCGAGTCTTCTTCCAGCAAACGGCGCAGCAGGGTAGGGACCAGAAACAGCACGGTGGATTGCGTGCGCTGGACTTCGGCGGCCAATTCGGCTGGCGTGTAGGGCGGCGGACACAGCACCACCGTGGAACCAGCATAGAGCGAAGACATGGAGAATGCCCGACCACCACCAAAATACAGCGGCGTGGCATTGATGTAGCGCTCCCGACTGCCCAGGCCCAATTCGGCCCAATGCATGTAAAACCGATACACCAGTTGCTGGTGTGTCAGCATGGGCCCTTTGGGCCGTCCCGTGGTGCCAGAAGACAGGGACAGCAGCAGTCCGCGTTGACCATCGGGCCATTCGCTGGGGCGCTGGGCTGCGGCCACCTGCTGGACCCAGGTGTCGTCTGTCGCCACGCAATGGGCACCTTCAAACGCTTCACCGGCTTCCACCACCACACAACGCGGCTGGAAGTGTTGCGTGACGCGCTGTTTCTCGAAGGGCTTCCATCGGCAGTCCAGTGGCAGGATGACGCCGCCCGCGCGCGCCACGGCGTAGAGCATCATCAGGTGTTCTGCACTGTCGCGCAGGGCGACACCCACCACGTCACCCGGCTGCACGCCCAGAGCTTGCAGATGGGCGGCACGCTGGTCGATGAGGGCATCCAGGGTTTGGTAATCGATGGTCAGCTCACCCTGGACAATGGCGATCTGACGTGGGCGCTGGCGGCCATGCAGGGCCAGCATGTCTGCAATGTTGGGGAAACGCGATGACATGAGCGGTCTTAAGTGTCCAGGCCGTAGATGCGCAGCACGTTGTCGCGCAGCAGCTTTCGTTTGGGCTCGGGGCGAAGTCCCAAGTCTTCAATCTCCTGACGCGTGCGTTCAAACTCCAACACGGGATAGTCGGTGCCAAAGATGACTTTGTCCTGCCCATAGGAGTTGATGTACTTCACGAAAGACTCGGGCCAGTACTTGGGGCTGTGGGCATCGGTGCCAATGTAGACGTTGGGATGCTTCCACGCCATGGCGATCATTTCGTCCGTCCAGGGAATGCCCACGTGAATGCCGATCAGCTTGAGTTCGGGAAAGTCACAGGCCACGGCATCCAGCGTGATCGGGCGCCCCACACTGCGCAGCCGATGGCGCGGGTCATACAGCATGGACTGACCCACCTGCAATTGCACCGGTACATTCAGTTCCACACACTTGGCATAAAACGGATACCACTTGGCGTGGTCGGGTGCCAGTTCAAACCAGTGCGGATAAAAGTGTGCGCCAATGAAGCCGTACTCCTTGACGGCCTTCTCCAGTTGCCGCACGCCATCCATGCCTTCGGTGGCGTCCAGTCCGGCCAGGCCATAGAAACGGTTCGGGTAGCGGTTGACGGCTTCAGCCACCATCTCGTAAGGCGTGTGGTAGCTGGCCTTGTGCATGATGGGCCCCACTTTGGCCGCAATCAGGAATGAGCGTTCGATGCCTGCGGCATCCATGCGCCGCAACATCTCTTCCAGCGTGACGCCCTTGAGGTCCTGCTGCGGTACTTTCATCTTGCCGCCGTAGAACGCGTCACGGTTAGGGCGGATGGCCAGCATCTCCGGGGTCCAGAGATTGACCACGGCATCGATGGCCATCAAATCGTGAGAACTCATATGGGCAGCATCACTCTTTGATGTTGGCCACACGAATGGCGGTGACCCAGCGCGCCTGTTCGGCCACGATGTACTCGGCAAAGGCTTCGGGGGTGGTGGGGGAGGGCTCCATGCCACCTTCCTTGAAGCGTGCGGTGATCTCGGGTGAACGCAGGATGGCGGTGACTTCGGCATTCAAACGCTTGATCACTTCTGGAGGGGTGTTCGCGGGCGCCATCAGGCCATACCAGCCGTTGATCTCGAAGCCCGGCAGGCTTTCGGCCACGGCAGGCACCTCGGGCAATGCGCTGGAACGCTTGCCCGTGCTCACCGCCAAGGCGCGCAAGCGGCCCTCTTGAATGAGGCCCAGCGCGCCACTCAGCGTGACAAAGCCAGTGCTCAGTGAGCCACCCAGAATGTCTGTTTGAATGGTGGCAGACCCCTTGTAGGGCACATGCAGCAAATCTGCCTTGGCCATGTGGCCCAGCAGCGAACCCGCCAAGTGCGTGTTGCTGCCAATGCCCACCGAACCGTAGCTCACCTTGCCTGGATTGGCGCGGGCGTACGACAGGAATTCGGCCAGGTTCTTGGCCGGGAAGTCACTGCGCACCACCAACACCGCCGGCCCCGAGGCGATGAGGGTGATGGGCGTGAAATCCTTGATGGGGTCGTAGGGCAGCTTTTGCGGCAAGGAGGGGCTGATGGCAATGGGGTTCACATGCGCAAAGAACAGCGTGTGTCCATCTGCGGGGGCCTTGGCCACGAAGGCAGCGCCGATGGTGCCGGTGGCGCCCGCTTTGTTTTCCACCACCACGGGTTGTCCCAGTCGTGCCGAGAGCTGCTGGGCGATGGGGCGAATGATGGCGTCTGACGGACCGCCTGCCGCCCAGGGGTTGACGATCACCACATTGCGGGTGGGGTAGGGGTCAGCAGCATGCGCTGACAAACTCAAGGCCGCCGCCCCCAGACACAGGGGCAACAACACGCGATACACGCGCGGCAACAGACAACGCATCAGACATTCCTCCCAAAACCGGTCCACAAGACCATGCACTTTCAAGCGCGTCGCAGCCAATGCATGGACAACCCCAGCGACGACACCACCAGCAACAGGGCCGCCAGTGCCCACAAGACCGAGACTTCGGTGTCGCGAGACTCCAGGGCCACACGGCTGGAGAGCTTGGCATACACACTGTTGAGATCCTGAGCATTTTGAGCCCTGAAAAATTCTCCCCCGGTCACTTTGGCTACAGCCTGCAAAGTCTCCTCGTCTACACGGGCAAAAAAGGAATAACCCTCCATGCCAGGAATGACGCCATCCGGGGTGCCAAACGCCACCGTGTGCACGCGCACACCCAGGTCGGCCGCCTGTCGAGCTGCGTCCATCGGGTCCAGTCCGGTGGTGCGACGACCGTCGGACAGCAAGATGATGGCGCCACTGGTGTAGGAGCCCACCGGCACGGGGGGTGGTTTGGCGGTTGAGGCTGGCGCAGCGCTGCCTAACGGACGAGCGCCGCTCCCCGGTGCGCCGTAGCCGCCAAAAGCGCTGCCATAAAGCGCTGACTCCAGCTGAATCCCCGCATCAGGCAGCAGCGTGGCCAATGCCAGCAACAGGCCACTGCCCGTGGCCGTGCCTCGTTGCAACTCGAATCGGTCGATGGCCGTCAACAAGGCCTCGCGCTCATCGGTGACTTGCTGCGCCAGTTGGGCAGAACCCGCGAACGACACAATGCCCACGCGCACCTGCGCTGGCAGTTCTTGAATGAACGCTTTGGCAGCGGCCTTGGCCGCCTCGATGCGGTTGGGCGGCACGTCCTGGGCCAGCATGCTGCGGGACACGTCCAGGGCCATCACCAAGGTCATGTAATCTGCGGGTAGGGCAACGCGCGCAAACGGCCTGGCCAGGGCCACCAGACTGCAGGCCAGAGCCAGCCACAGCAGCAGCGGTGGCACATGTCGTCGCCAAGCCCGCTGGCCTTGCAGCGCAGGGCGCAACAGCAGCAGGCTGGGAAAGCGCAGGGCCTGTGCGCGCTGGCGTCTGAGCATCCAGACGTAACCCGCCCAGAGCAGGGGTAGTACCAGCAGGGACCATAACGCCTCAGGCCAGACAAAATGCATGGAAGATCTCGGGCTTTACAGGGACATCACACTCTATCACCGC
>VEQI01000425.1 GCA_018883305.1 Limnohabitans sp.
GTGAGGCCATGGCGCCGGTGACGGAGCGTCGGTCATAGCGAATCCAGTCATAACGACGTAACAGCGCGGTGGCACTGCTCTCGGTGGCATCGGGTGGTGCAATGAGCACCAATTCCTGTTGATGCAACTCACGCATGCGAAGCACATCTCCGTGCCCTTTGAGCGGGGATGCCACCACCGCCGCATCCAGATGTCCGGCCTTGACTTCGGTGATGAGCTCGGTGCTGCGACCCCGACGGGGCTTGACCGACAGCCGTGGATGACGCTCCCGCAATTGCGACAACAAACCCGGCAACAGCGCGGGCATCAACGACTCAATGATGCCCAGCCGAGTGGTCCCTTCCACCACCACCGAGGGTCGCCGACGCAGGACCTCCATCCGCTCAAGCCCCTCTCGTATGGCATCCGCCACTTCAAAGGCGCTCAGTCTTGGGCGAATTTGCAGCCCGGACCGATCGAACAATGGTTGTCCGAGGTATTGCTCCAGCTGCTTCATTTGCATGCTCACCGCACTGGGTGTCAGGTTCATTTCTGCCGCAGCGGCCGCAAAACTGCCCGTGCGCAGCACGGCATTGAGGGTCAGAAAGGCTTCAATCTTCATCAAAATCCTTGATGTAATAGTTGAATATTAATTGCTTTTTTTTGACTTAGAGCAAGTCTAGACTTTGCCCACGCCGCGTGCTTGACCTGTCCGGACAGGCTGCGCCAATGAACATTCCCTATTTACAGGACCCCTTTCATGAGTCAACCCTTCAAAACCCAGGCATGGTATGCCGAGGACGTCCGCCAGGACGATGCCTGGGTGCTGCGCATGACACCGACTGAAATTGCCGGCTTTGAGGCGGCATTGCAACACGCCAAGCGCGCAGACAAACCGCTGTTGGAGATGACGCAGTCCGACTTCCCGCTGCCGCCCGAGTCCCAGGCCGTGCTGCGCCGGGCCATTGCCGGCACTCAGGATCGCTGGGGCATGTGCCTGATCAAAGGGTTTCCGGTGGACCGCTGGAACGAGGCAGAGACCCGCATGGCTTACTGGGGCATGAGCCTGTACATGGGTGTGGGCCGCACCCAGAACCGCGCCAGCGAAATCATCAACGATGTACGCGACATCGGGGCCAGTTACAAAGTGAAGAATGGTCGCGGCTACAACACCAATGCCGGGCTGGACTTTCATCAGGACTCCTGCGACGTGGTGGCCCTGCTGTGTCGACGCACCCCCAAGAGCGGCGGCACCAGCAAGGTGATCAGTTCGATTGCGCTGCGCGACGAGGTGCAACGCCTGCGCCCCGACCTGATCCCCGTGCTGCAAGGCACCTGGTACCACAGCTACCAGGCCACGCAAGACCCGATACAGCCGCCCTACTACCGCTGTCCGATTTTTGGCAATGATCCGGTCCATTTCTGTGCCCGCACCAACCGTAAGAACACTGATGCAGCACAACGCGACTTTGAAGACGTGCCGCGCCTGACCGCAGCCCAGAAAGAAGCGCTAGACCTGTTCGATCAACTCATGCCCAGCGACAAGCTCTGCTACAGCATGCAACTGGAACAGGGGGACATGCAGTTGCTCAACAACTATGTCACGCTGCACTCCAGAACACCCTTTGAAGACTACGAAGACCCGGACAAAAAGCGTCACCTCTTGCGCCTGTGGCTGGCTATTCCTGACTCACAGCCCCTGCCACCCGAATGGGAGGAGTACTACGGTGATGTGCGCAGTGGCGCGGTACGTGGTGGCGTTCGTGGAAGCGCCATCACTCAGGCCGTATTGACCTATGAAGAACGTCAGGCCAAGGCGATGGGCATGCTGTGGCGGCCATGGCGCCCACTGGTGACCTTGGAAAACCTGGCCACAGGCGCATAGCATGGGCTGCAAGACACGCGGTTGATTGACCATCTCTGCAACGAGATACCCTCGCCCAAGCACAGACAAGCCATCCTGGTTCACAATCCCGAGCGGCTGTATGGCTTTCCGCCCGTGGCCGCCTTGAATGAACAACGCCAGACGACATGAACCGTAGAGATACCCTGAGCGCCATCGGCGCCAGCACCCTGGGGCTGCTGGCCCCCACTTGGGCCAACGCCCAAAGCGTGACCCGTTTGCTGGTGGGCGCCACCCCGGGCGGCGGCACCGACATCGTGGCACGCGCACTGGCGCAAGAATTGTCCACCCGGCTGTCACGCCAGTTCGTGGTTGAAAATCGTCCGGGGGCGGCCGGCAACATTGCGGCACAAGCTGTGGCCAAGTCCCCGGCGGATGGCAGCACGCTGCTGCTGAGTTACACCAGCCATGTGATCAACCCCAGCCTGTATGCG
>VEQI01000090.1 GCA_018883305.1 Limnohabitans sp.
GCCCACTTCGGTGGGCCTTTCTTTTGTTGTCGCCCAACTGTCACAATCGCCACCTAGACTTCCAGTCCTGCTATTGCGCCACCTGATTGCCATGTTCACTCGTTTGTCACGCCTTGTCCTGCTTGGTCTGTGGATGTCCACCGGCGTGATGCTTGCGCGTGCGGCAGATGCACCCGAAGCGGCGCCTGAAAGCGTGTCGATTCACGGCCAGGTCACTTACAACTGGCAAAAGCATCTGGCCTTCTCGGATTCCCGAGGCGCAGGCTCCAACAGCCTGATGTCCTCGGCCGAAAAGATGTACACCTTCACCGGCACAGCCTTCCTGGGCATGCGTCCATGGGCGAATGGTGAGTTGTATTTCAACCCGGAAGTGGCGCAGGGCGTGCCCTTCACCGGCAACCTGGTGGGCCTGGGTGGTTTCACCAATGGCGAGATCACGCGTGCCGCGGGCTCGACGCCATCGGTGTATCGCCAGCGTCTGTTTGTGCGGCAAACCTGGAACCGGGGTGGCGGAACAGAGATGTTGGAGGCGGGGGCCAACCAACTGGCGGGCAGCGTGGACCGCAACCGTGTGGTGCTGACAGCCGGAAACTTCTCCACACTGGATGTGTTTGACAACAATGCGTATGCCAAGGACCCACGCACCCAGTTCATGAACTGGGGTAGCTGGACCTATGCGGCCTATGACTATGCGGCGGACTCACGCGGCTTTGGCTGGGGTGCGGCGCTGGAGTGGTACCAGGATGCGTGGGCGTTTCGCGTCGGTCGCATGACCGGGCCCAAAGAGCCTAATGGTTTGCCGGTGGACTTTGCCCTGGGCAAGCATTACGGCGACCAGCTGGAAGTGGAGCGTGAGCACGTGCTGGGTGGCCAACCCGGCAAGGTGCGCATGCTGTGGTGGCATAACCGTGCCGTGCTGGCTCGGTATGACGATGCTACCCAATGGCAGTTGGCCAACCCGGGTGTTTATGCCGACCCTCGTGCGCTTGTGTCGTCTCGAACGGGTGAACAGGACAAACATGGCCTGGGTCTCAACATCGAGCAAGCCTTCAGTCCAGCCGTGGGGTTCTTTTTGCGCTGGATGAAGGCCGACGGCAAGACCGAGACCCATGCCTTCACCGAGGCCGATGGCTCGTTGGCCACGGGTTTGCTGCTCAACGGTTCCTTGTGGGGACGCTCGGACGACAGCGTGGGCGTGGCCTTCATGCAAAACACGTTGTCGGCGCAACGTCGGCGCTTTCTGGCCAGTGGCGGCACATCGTTTTTCATTGGCGATGGCTACCTGGATTACAAGCCTGAAACCATCGTGGAAACGTTCTACAGCCGATCGGTGGCGCGAGACGCCTGGGTCACGCTGGACTACCAACATGTGGCCAACCCGGCCTACAACGCAGCCCGTGGACCCGTCAACGTGGTGGCGGTGCGCTTTCACGTCGACTTCTGACGCCTGGCTTCGGGCACCACTGATTCACATCAGTCCATCAGCGGGTGTTGAACGGACTTTGCGTGAATGAAATGCGCGCCGCCCGCGCCTCCAAACCCCCATGCGTCGCCAGGGCACGGGCTGGGACATTGCGCAATCGGCCTTGTTCCTGGCCAGCGATACGTCGGCCTACATCACGGGCGTGTGTCTGCCGGTGGATGGTGGGTTGAGTAGCGTTTCGGGTTGAGGTAACAAAAAACCCGGGCACTGAGCAGTGGCCGGGCAAGACACCTCCAAGAGGCGAGGTAAGCAGAAATTCTGGAGCGGGTGAAGGGAATCGAACCCTCGTCTAAAGCTTGGGAAGCTGCCGTTCTACCATTGAACTACACCCGCTAGGTGATGGGTCAGGATTCTAACCAGACCCGAACACGTGTTTCAGGCCCGGTCATTCACAAGTCAACCGGTCACTTCAGCACATCGCCGATGCACAGGTACTTGAGCTCCACATACTCTTCCATGCCGTGGTGCGAGCCCTCGCGGCCCAGGCCCGATTGCTTCACGCCGCCAAAGGGCACGTGCTCGGTGGCGATGATGCCCACGTTGATGCCCACCATGCCGTATTCCAGGCCTTCGCTCACGCGGAAGATGCGGCCTACGTCGCGGCTGTAGAAGTAGCTGGCCAGGCCAAACTCGGTGTTGTTGGCGGCGTCGATGGCTTCTTGCTCGGTCTTGAAGCGGAACACCGGGGCGAAGGGACCGAAGGTTTCCTCTTTGGCACACAGCATGTCGCTGCTGGCATTGGCCACCACGGTGGGCTGGAAGAACTGGCCCTGCAGCGTCTGGCCGCCCGTGACCACCTGACCACCGCGCTGGATGGCGTCTTCCAGGTGACGCTGAACTTTGGCCACGGCAGCGGGTTCAATCAGCGGGCCTTGCATCACGCCGTCTTCAAAGCCGTTGCCCACTTTGAGTGCTTGCACCTTGGCCGCAAACTTCTTCACGAACTCGTCGTACACGCCGTCTTGCACATAGATGCGGTTGGCACACACGCAGGTTTGGCCGGCGTTGCGGTACTTGCTGGCCATGGCGCCTTCCACGGCGGAGTCCACGTCGGCGTCATCGAACACGATGAAGGGGGCATTGCCGCCCAACTCCAGGGAGAGCTTTTTCACGGTGGGTGCGGACTGCGCCATCAGGATGCGACCCACTTCCGTGCTGCCGGTGAAGCTGATGTGACGCACGATGTCGCTGGCGCACAGCACCTTGCCCACGGCAATGCTGTTGTCACTGTCGGCGGTCAGCACGTTCAGCACGCCAGCGGGGATGCCCGCGCGTACCGCCAGCTCGGCGGCGGCTAGGGCCGTCAAGGGTGTGAGCTCCGCCGGCTTGATGACCACCGGGCAGCCGGCGGCCAGCGCCGGCGCCACTTTGCGGGTGATCATGGCCAGGGGGAAGTTCCACGGCGTGATGGCGGCGCACACGCCAATGGGCTGGCGGATCACCATCAGGCGGCGGTTGTTGTCAAACTGGGGCAGGGTCTCGCCGTTGACGCGCTTGGCTTCCTCGGCAAACCATTCCACGAAGCTGGCGCCATAGGCCACTTCGCCTTTGGCTTCGGCAAACGGTTTGCCTTGTTCCGCGGTCATGAGGCGGCCCAGGTCTTCCACGTTGGCCATCAGCAGGTCGTACCACTTGCGCAGGATGATGCTGCGCTCCTTGCCGGTTTTGTTGCGCCAGGCGGGCCAGGCAGCGTTGGCGGCCTGAATGGCTTGCTCCGTCTCGGCGGGCCCCAGGTTGGCCACATCGGCCAGTTTCTGGCCGGTGGCGGGGTCGTGCACGTCAAAGCGCTTGGCGCCTTTCACCCACTGACCGTTGATCAGGGAATCTGTCTTGAGCAGGGTAGGGTCGTTCAGCAACGAAAGGGGGGCGGTTTTCATGTCCATGTGGGTCTCCTGGGAAGACGCAAAGCATAACCTGAGCGTGAGGAGTTGCAAGTCGCCCCAGTGAAGCCCCCACTTATAATGCCCCGCCATGACCACACGCACTTTCTCCGTCGCCGAAATCCGTCAAAGCTTCCTCGACTTTTTCGCGGCCAAGGGGCATACCGTGGTGGCTTCCAGCCCGCTGGTGCCGGGCAACGACCCCACCTTGATGTTCACGAACTCGGGCATGGTGCAGTTCAAGGATGTGTTTCTGGGCACCGACCGACGCAGCTATGTGCGTGCAGCTTCCGTCCAGGCTTGTCTGCGTGCCGGTGGCAAGCACAACGATCTGGAAAACGTGGGCTACACCGCGCGGCACCACACCTTTTTCGAGATGTTGGGCAACTGGTCGTTTGGCGATTACTTCAAGCGTGAGTCGCTCAAGTGGGCCTGGGAACTGTTGACCCAGGTGTATGGTCTGCCCAAGGAACGCCTGCTTGCCACCGTCTACCAAGAGGACGACGAGGCCTACGACATTTGGACCAAAGAAATTGGCCTGCCGCCCGAGCGCGTGATCCGCATTGGCGACAACAAAGGTGGTCGCTATAAATCCGATAACTTCTGGATGATGGCCGATACCGGCCCCTGCGGCCCGTGCAGCGAGATCTTCTACGACCACGGCGACCACATCCCCGGCGGCCCGCCGGGCAGCCCCGAAGAAGACGGTGACCGCTTCATCGAGATCTGGAACAACGTGTTCATGCAGTTTGAAATGCATGAAGATGGCTCCGTCACCAACCTGCCCGCCCCCTGTGTGGACACCGGCATGGGTCTGGAACGTCTGGCGGCGATCCTGCAGCACGTGCACAGCAACTACGAGATCGATCTGTTTGACACGCTGATCAAAGCGGCTGCCCGTGAAACCGGTTGCACCGATCTGAGCATTCCCTCCTTGCGCGTGATTGCCGACCACCTGCGTGCCACTTCATTCCTGGTGGCCGACGGCGTCATCCCCAGCAACGAGGGACGCGGGTATGTGCAGCGACGCATCATCCGCCGTGCCATTCGTCATGGCTACAAGCTGGGCAAAAAGACACCGTTCTTTCATAAGCTGGTCCCCGACCTGGTCAAGCTCATGGGCGAGGCCTACCCCAATCTGGCCGAGAACGCCGATCGCGTGGCCGATGTGCTCAAGGCCGAGGAAGAGCGCTTCTATGAAACGCTGGAAATCGGGATGCAAATTCTGGACACGGCCCTGGAGGGCGGTGTGATGGTGCTGCCGGGTGAAGTGGCGTTCAAGCTGCACGACACCTACGGCTTCCCGCTGGACCTCACCAACGATGTGTGCCGCGAGCGTGGCCTCACGGTGGACGAGGCAGGCTTTGCGGCGGCCATGGACAAGCAAAAGACCCAGGCACGCGCTGCTGGCAAGTTCAAGATGGACAAGGCTCTGGACTACACCGGTGCCGGTAACCGCTTTGTGGGCTATGAGTCCCTGATGACGCATGCCAAGGTGCTGGCGCTGTATGTGGACGGCACGCCCGTGACGGAACTGCGCGCGGGTCAGCAGGGTGTGGTGGTGCTTGACACCACCCCGTTCTATGCCGAGTCCGGTGGCCAGGTGGGTGACCTGGGTCTGATCCACAACGGGGGCGCGCAGTTCCATGTACTGGATACCCAGAAGATCAAGGCCGATGTGTTTGGCCATCATGGTGAGTTGCAAAGCGGCAGCCTCAAGGTGGGTGATGCGGTGCAGGCCCACGTAGACACCGAACTGCGTGCGGCCACCGTGCGCAACCACTCTGCCACGCACCTGATGCACAAAGCCTTGCGTGAAGTGCTGGGCGGCCATGTTCAGCAAAAGGGTTCGCTGGTGAATGCCGAGCGCACCCGCTTTGACTTTGCCCACAACGCCCCAGTCACGGATGATGAGATTCGTCAGATCGAGGTCAAGGTCAACGCGGAAATTCTGGCTAACGCGGCGGCGCAGGCACGGGTGATGGACATCGAGTCCGCGCAGAAAACGGGTGCCATGATGCTGTTTGGCGAGAAGTACGGTGAGACCGTGCGCGTTCTCGACATTGGATCCAGCCGTGAGCTGTGTGGTGGGACGCACGTCAAGGCCACGGGTGACATTGGTCTGTTCAAAATCGTGGCTGAGAGCGGCGTGGCCGCGGGTGTGCGCCGCATTGAAGCCGTGACAGGTGCCAATGCGTTGGCGTATCTGCAATCTCTGGAGAGTACGGTGTCACAAGCGGCGGGCTCACTCAAGGCGCCGGCGGCTGAACTCCACAGCCGCATTGCTCAGGTGCTGGACCAGGTGCGGGCATTGGAAAAAGAAGTGGCTGCGCTCAAGGGCAAGCTGGCCTCGGCGCAAGGCGATGAGCTGGTGTCTCAGGTGGTGGACGTCAAGGGCTTGAAAGTGCTGGCGGCCCAGCTGGAAGGCGCCGACGCCAAGACGCTGCGCGAGACCATGGACAAGCTCAAGGACAAGCTCAAGACGGCCGCCATTGTGCTCGCTGCCGTGGATGGCGACAAAGTTCAAATTGCGGCGGGCGTGACGGCCGACAGCGTGGGCAAGGTCAAGGCTGGTGAATTGGTCAACTTTGTGGCCCAGCAAGTGGGCGGCAAGGGCGGCGGTAAACCCGACATGGCCATGGCCGGCGGCACGGATGCCAAGGCCTTGCCACAGGCACTGGCCAGCGTGGCGGATTGGGTGGCGCAGCGCGCTTGAGACGAGAGGGTGCTGGCACCCCAGGTGGAGGTGGCGTTCACCACCTCAGGTTAGATCAGATTTTTTCAAACACCAGGTCCCACACCCCATGACCCAGCCGCAGCCCGCGGCGTTCAAACTTGGTCACGGGCCGATAGCTGGGTCGATCCGCATAACCATCCGCGTGAGAGGATTGGTTGCGCAGCGCGGGCTCGGCGCTCAACACGGACAGGATCTGCTCTGCATAGGGCGCCCAGTCGGTGGCGCAGTGCACATAGCCGCCGGGTTTGAGGCGTGAGCACAGCAGTTGCACCAGCGGGGCTTGAATCAGGCGACGCTTGTGGTGACGGCTTTTGTGCCACGGGTCGGGAAAGAAAATATGCACGCCATCCAGACTGGCGGGCGGAATCATGTGTTCCAGCACTTCAACCGCATCATGGGACACAATGCGCAGATTGCGCAACCCGCGTTCTCCGATCAATTTGAGCAGGGCGCCCACGCCAGGTTCATGCACCTCACAGCCCAGGAACACCGTGTCTGGCCGGACCTGGGCAATGTGCGCCGTGGCATCCCCCATGCCAAAACCAATCTCCAGCACCACGGGTTGACCATGCCAGTCTGCGCCCCAGAGGGCCGGCCACGTCACGGGCGCAGGGCTGTAGGGAACCATAAATTCCGCGCCCAGGTTTTGAATGGCGCGCGCCTGACCCGAGCTGGTTCGACCCGCGCGCTTGACGAAGGTGCGGATTTTTTGCGGGTGCAACACGTCAGCTGGCGCCCCTGGGCCTTTGCCCTGGGGCGGGTGGGGCGCTTCAGGGGAGGTGGCGCGGATGGAGTCAGCGGTGGTCTCGGGTGAGGCGGAGGCTGTCATCGTCGGCGTGGTGGTCGTGGCAGGCGGAATCATCTTGGACGTGATTGTAGAGAGGCCCTTCGCCAGGATCCACATAGCGCGCATGCCACGCCGCGACCCACGACAACAAAGCCTCCGCCACCGAGGTGGTCTGCGTAGGCAACGACAAAACCTGTGCTGCTGCATTCAGCACGGCCAACGGATCCTGCTGTGTGTTGACAGGCTGTGCCCCTTGTTGTTTAGAGAGTTTCTCCCCACGCGCGTCGCGCACCAGCGGTGTGTGCAAGTAACGGGGTGTGGCGAAGCTCAAGGCTTGTTGCAACACGATTTGACGCGGCGTGTTGTCGGCCAGATCTTCACCGCGCACCACGTGGGTGATGCCTTGTCGGGCATCGTCACACACCACGGCCAGTTGGTATGACCACAAGCCATCCGCGCGCTTGAGGACGAAGTCGCCCACCTCTGCATCGACCTGTTGGCGAGCCGTGCCCAACCGACGATCCTGCCACGTGATGAGGGCATGCGCAGGCACGCGTAGTCGCCAGGCTGGCGAGCGGGTGGTTGCTGCGGGAGACGGGCAAGCATCAGGTGCTGCTGATGACAGATCCCGGCAGGTGCCGGGATACACCAGCGCCTGATGTCGTGACTTGGTCATGCCCCGTTGTGCCCACATCGCCTCGATGTCCTTGCGCGAGCATCGGCAAGGGTAGGCCATTTGGGGCTGTATCAATTGCGTCAAGGCCTGTTCATACACGTCGCCGCGCTGTGATTGCCAGGTGGGCGGTTCGTCAGGATGCAGTCCGCAATCGGCCAGTTGACGCAGGATGGCCTGATCTGCACCGGGAACACACCGAGGTGTGTCCACGTCTTCGATCCGCACCAGCCAGTGCCCCTGATGGGCGCGTGCATCCAGCCAGCTGGCCAACGCGGCCACCATGGACCCTGCATGCAGCAGCCCCGTGGGCGAGGGCGCAAACCGACCCCTGTACTGCGCCACTGGCCAACTCCCGCGGCGTGGACTCAGTGAACAGCCAAGGCCAGGGAGAGGCCGCTCACGAAGGCATCCTCCACCCGATGGCCCAGATGCCAGTCGCCACAGGTGCCCAGCCCGTGCTGGGGCAGGTAGACGTGTGAGGTGCCCAGAGCCTTGATGGTTTTGGCTTGTCCCCAGCGATGAGACAACACTTGGGCCGGTTGCGCACGAATGCCGGTGAGTTCGGCAAAGGCCTTGAGCAGTTTGGCCTCCACGCGGGCCGGATCGTCTTGCACGTGTTCCAGCGACCACTCGGGACTGGCCTGGACGGTCCAGCGCTCCACCGATGAGCGGCGTGGCTTGGACGATTCACGCGCCAGCCAGGCAATGCGATGGTGCGTGCTGCGTGCCACGTTCCACTGCGGACCCAGGTAGCCCAGGGTGGGCTGGCTGGCTTGCGGGAAGGCCAGCATCAAGGTCCAGCAGGGGGCGACAGTCACCCCGTGCAAGTGATCGATCAAACCCGTGGCCGCGGCATCAGCACCCGACAGACGCAGCAGTTGCGTGGTTTGCGCGTGAGGCAAAGCGCACAGCACGGCATCAAAGCCGCCCACCACGACAGTTTGCTCGCCTTGAAGTTCCAGTTGCCAACGCGTGGCGTCGAGTCGGTCGCGGGCCAGTCGCTCCACGCGCGTGCCCAAGTGAACTGCGCCGCTGGCCAACAACGGGGCGGCCCAATGGGCCACCAGGCTTTGCATGCCAGGGGTGGCGACAAAGTGCGCCTCACGGGTGGGTCGGGCCGCTTCCACCACATGCCCGAGCGGATCGAGCACACGCACGGCATTGGCACTCCAGGGCCGCACGCACGCCGAGGTGCCAGGCACCACCTGCAAGGCCTGCGAGAAACGCTGATCTCGCACGGTGAAGTATTGCGCCCCGATGTCAAATGATCCCCAGGGTGTGTCACGCGTGGCCATGCGGCCCCCCACCTGCGCGGCTTGTTCATACACGCTGACCCGATGGCCAGCTTGAACCAGGGTGCGAGCTGCCGTGATGCCGGCCATGCCGGCCCCGAGGATGGCAAAGTGTTTCATGAGCCCGACTCTACACCCAAGTGGGTGATTCGTCCCGGGTGGCAAAGCAAGGCGGCGCGAGTGGCGGGACTGCGCAGTTGCTTGAGCCACCATTGAAGCGCCCGACCCGTGCGCGGGTGCGCGTCATGACCGGCAGGCTCGGGGACCGCTGAAGCGGCATGCGTGCCGGCACGACGCCAGGCATAGCCCACCGAGGTGATGCGTGGCGGGCGCTCCACGGACAGCGCGACCAATCGCCCTGCGTCCAGATAGGGCCGAGCCAAGGGTTCCGGCAGAAAGCCTGCGCCCAGTCCACGCAACTGGGCTTGCAGCTTGGCAGGCATGCTGGGTACCGTGAACACGTCCTGACCGGCCAGCAGGCCGATGGTGAGGCCTCGACCTTGCGGTGTTGAGTCGGCGACGGCCACCGCCCGGTGTTGACGGATCAATTCATCTGACAACGGTTGCGGTGCTTGCGCCAGAGGGTGGTGCGGTGCCACCGCAAACACAAATGGCAATTGCCCCAAGGCTGCGAATTGCACGCCTTGCGCCAGCACGTTCACCTCCACGCCCACGCCCAGCGCCAGATCGGCTTGACCGGAGGTGAGGGCTTGCAGGGTGCCACTCAGTACTTCATCGCGCAAACGCAGACGGGTGGGTGGCGCTTGTTCCAGAAACGCCGCGCACAATTCCATCACGGTGGCCGGGTCGATGAGGCTGTCCACGGCAATGGTGAGTTCGCTTTCCCAGCCGGTGGCCACGCGCCGCACGCGTTGCGCCACGGCCTCCAGCTCATCGAGCACGCGTTGGCCTTCCACCAGCAGTTCCAGGCCAGCCGCCGTGGGGCGGGCCTGACGCGAGCGCCGGTCAAAGAGCAGCACGTCCAGGGTGTCTTCCAGCTGCCGCACCCGGTAGGTCAGGGCGCTGGGCACCTGGTGAAGGGCGCGGGCGGCCGCGGCAAAACTGCCGGTGCGGGCAATGGTGTGAAGCATGGCGAGGGCTTCGGGGGTCAGGGCATCACGGGCGTTGGTCATGGCGGGCTTGCTGATGGAAGCGGCAATCATATTCAAAAAATTTGAATGATGAATTCAATCCCGTGCCATTGGCCAAGGGGCACCTTGTCCTAAAGTCATGGTCATTCACCGATCACT
>VEQI01000426.1 GCA_018883305.1 Limnohabitans sp.
TTGCTGGTGAGTCCCTGGAGCTACTCCACCTATCGCGGCTCTTGAAGCCGCATTGACCAGGACCTCGGAGAATTTTGATGGACGCTTATTTTCTGGAGTGGGCCAACCTGTTGCTCAGGTGGCTGCACGTCATCACGGCCATTGCGTGGATTGGCTCGTCGTTTTACTTTGTCTTCCTGGACAACAACCTGTTGCGACCCAAGTCACCAGACTTGCTGGAAAAAGGCGTGGATGGGGCGATGTGGGCTGTGCATGGCGGCGGTTTTTACAACCCGCAGAAATACATGGTGGCGCCCAAGAAAATCCACACGCACTTGCACTGGTTCTATTGGGAAAGTTACTCCACCTGGCTGTCAGGTTTTGGCCTGTTCACGGTGCTGTATTTGTGGAACGCTGGCACCTTCCTCATTGACAAATCCCTGATGGATTGGTCGCCCGTCATGGCGGGCACGGCCGCGATTGGTTTCCTGGTGGGCTTCTGGCTGTTGTATGACACCGTGTGCCGCTTGTTTGGCTTCAAGAAAAACGGCGAGCTCATCGTTGCCGGGTTGATGATCGTGATCGTGGCGTTTGCGGCATGGCTGGCTTGCCAGCTGTTTGCCGGTCGCGCGGCCTTTTTGCTGGTGGGCGCAATGATTGCCACGGCCATGAGTGCCAATGTGTTCTTCTGGATCATCCCGGGGCAACGCAAGGTGGTGAATGCCATGACCAGTGGTGAGTCTTATGACCCGGCGTCTCTGGCCATTCACGGCAAGCGTGGCAAGCAGCGCAGTGTGCACAACACCTACTTCACGCTGCCCGTGATCTTTGCCATGCTCAGCAACCATTACAGTTTTCTGTATGCCCATGAGCAGCGCTGGGTGTTGTTGTTCGTGATGATGTTGGCCGGCGCCTTGATTCGCCAGTACTTTGTGCAGCGGCATGGCTTTCGTCTGGGCCGTGCCAAAAATCCGTGGCCATTTGCCGTGGTGGGGGTGCTCCTGATTCTGGCGGTCATCATCTCCCTGCGGCCTGCACCCGTGGCTTCCAGTGCCTCTGCGCAGCCGTCAGCACCGGTGACCGCGGCTCAGGTGCAAGCCGTGTTGAATGAACGCTGCATCAGTTGCCACGGGGCGCAAGTGCAGATGAAGAACATCCGGTTGGATTCTGCCGACGCGCTCAAGCTGAACGCTCAGAACGTTTATCAGCAAGCTGTGGTCACACGGCAGATGCCCTTGAACAACGCCACGCAAATCACCGAGGATGAGCGGCAGCTCATCGCGCGCTGGTTCAAGGAAGGCGCCAAGCTGGACTGACTGAACCACGGCGTGACCACAGCGCGCGCCCGCTCAAGGAGATCAGGTGCGGATGCCACGCGCGACCCGGGGTCGAGATGGCGTGGCCTGGCCAGGGCGTGAACCGGCAAAGGCCGCCGCCACATAGTCCACCAGGGCCTTGACGCGCGGCGTGGTCTTCTGATGTTGCGGATAAATGGCGTAGATGTCCGCGTCCGGGCTGTCATAGGTGCTCAGCAGCTGGATCAGCTCGCCGGATTGCAAATAGCGATCCACATCCCATTCGGCGCGCAGCAAAATGCCATGGCCATCCAGCGCCCAGCTCACCGCGATGCCACCATCGTTGGTGGTGAGGTTGCCGCGGATCTTGACACTCTCCGTGTGTGTTTGCCGAGCCTTGCCCTTGCCTGCATGCGAGGAGAACCGCCACAACCCATACGCCTCATCGCCTTGACGAATGCCAATGCAGTTGTGTCGAGCCAGATCGGCCGGTGTTTTGGGCTCTCCAAACTGCTTCAAATAACGCGGCGAGGCCACCACCACCCGCTTGTTGGGTGCGATCAGGCGTGCGATGGAGCGTGAATCAGGCGGATTGCCAAAACGAAAGCACACGTCATACGCATCATCCGCGCTGGCCGGTGGGTTGACTGACAACTGCAACTGCAGGTCGATCTTGGGATAAAGCTGAGTGAAGCCCGACAGCAATGGCGCAATGTGGCTGCGACCAAACCCCAGCGTGGCATTCACGCGCAACAGGCCTTGCGGCGCTTTTTGCCGTCCCCACAGACTGCTTTCCAGATCATCGATCGACGCCAGGATCTGGCGCGCGTGTGCGAGGTAAATCTCTCCCTCGGGCGTGAGGCTCATGCGCCGTGTGGTGCGGTTGATGAGCGACACGCCCAGGCGTTGCTCCATGGTGTGCAGACGCTTGCTGACCGCTGCGTTGGACAAGCTGGATGCGCGTTCACGTAGAATCGTTGAAGCGCGCTGGTTGCAGGATGATGGTGGCGCGACATTGCATGATTT
>VEQI01000427.1 GCA_018883305.1 Limnohabitans sp.
TTTGATGCCTGTCGCTTGGCGGCCGTTGGCGCCTTGCTGGGCTTGCCCGCTTTTGCCTGCGTGATTTTTTCGGCGCCCCTCGACTCCAGCTTGTTGTTCCGTTTTGGCAGCGCGCTGATTGGCTTTGCCGGTGGCCTGTTCTCCGTGGGCATGCTGATCACGGCGATGGAAATGCCCGACAAAGAAATGACCGGCATGGTGCTGGGCGCCTGGGGCGCGGTGCAAGCCACGGCGGCCGGTGTGTCCATGGCCTTGGGCGGCGTTTTGCGAGACGCCATCACCTCGCTGGCCAGCACCGGCTGGTTGGGCGAGCCCTTGAACTCGCCGGCCACCGGTTACAGCTTTGTTTTCCATTTGGAAATCTATTTCTTGTTTGTGGTTCTGATTGCGCTCGGTCCTTTGGTCCGACGCCGTCAGAGCAAGCGTTCAGCAACGCAGCCAATGGGTCTGGCTGAGTTGCCAGGTTGAATGTTGACCCCTTAAAGCCGCAGGAGGCCTGATTATGGAAACTGGTGCCATCACACAGTATGTTGACGTCGCACAGATCGTCTTGTATCTGTTCTGGATCTTTTTTGCCGGACTGATTTATTACCTCGTGCGCGAAAGCCACCGCGAGGGCTACCCCATGGATTCGGGCCGTGAGAACGGCCCCAAAGTCCAGGGCTGGCCAGTGCCCGAGCCCAAAACCTACAAAATGGCCGACGGCCACACCATTCTGGCGCCGGACTTCAACCGCCCCGACGGCACCTACCATGGCCAACCCAGCCACGGATGGAACGGTGCGCCGCTGGAGCCTGTGGGCGACCCGCTGCTGGCAGGTGTCGGTCCGGGCGCCTGGGCGCAACGCGCCGATGTGCCCGACATGACCCACCACGGTGACGTCAAGATCGTGCCCTTGCGCGTCGCGACCGACCACAAAGTGGCTGCGCGCGATGTCAACCCGATTGGCTTGCCGGTCATTGCAGGCGACGGCGAAGTGGCCGGTCATGTCAAAGACATGTGGATCGACCGCGCAGAAATGATGTTCCGTTACCTTGAAATTGAACTGCCCAGCGGCCAACGCGTGCTGGCCCCCACACCGTTTGCGCGCATCCGCCGCACCGAGGTGGAGCTGACCGCGATTCTGTCCACCCAGTTCGCCAACGTGCCGGCGCTGCGCAACCCTGACCAGATCACTTTGCTGGAAGAGGAGAAGGTCTCGGCCTATTACGGCGCGGGCACCTTGTACGCCACGCCGCACCGTCAGGAGCCGATATTTTGAATCCGCACCACGAACACGAATTTGAAGCGGCGCCGGGCTTGCCCGAGGCGCTGCCTCGGGGTGAAACACTGATCTGGCAAGGCGTGCCCAAAGCGTCCTTGCTGGCCCTCCATGTGTTTCACCTGCGAAAGTTGGTGTTTTATTTTGCGTTCATGTTGCTGTTGCAAGCGCTGTACCTGGCCGGGGACCCCGAGGCCAACATTGCGCGCTCTGTGACCATCAGCGCGGTGATGGCGGGCCTGTGTTTGCTGTGCTTGCGCGGGGTGGCCTGGTATGCCGCGCGCAACACGCGCTACACCCTCACCAGCCGCCGGGTGGTGATGCGCATTGGCATGGTCTTGACCATCACCCTGAACATTCCCTTGAAGCAAATTCGCGCTGCCTCGGTGCGCGGCATGAAAGACGGCGCCGGTGACATCGCGCTGGGCCTGATTGGCAAAGACCAATTGGGCTGGCTGCATTTGTGGCCGCATGTGCGCGCCTGGACCTTCCGCAAACCCGAGCCTTGCTTGCGCTGCATTGACGATGTGCAACAGGTCTCTGCGCTGTTTTTGGCCGCTTGGCAAAAAGAAAATCCGCAAGTGACCGTCAGCTTGGGTGACAGCGTACCCGCTTCCCAAGCTCCCGCCCTGCAGGGTGCCACCACGATGCAAATGTCATGAGCTCGCACGCGCCCTACGACCCTCGCTCCCCATGGCCGCTGTGGCTGTTGGGGGCGCTGGCCATGACGGTGCTGGTGGTGGTGGGCTTGGCCCGCTGGGGTGGCTGGACCAGCGCGGGCCAGGATGCCGCTGTGCAGTGGTCGCGCGCTTTGTATTTTGAAGACCACGCTTCGGGTGCCGTGCAAGTGCGCGATGCCCGCAGCGGCGAAGAGGTCGCTCGCTTTGAAGGCGAGCAAGGTTTTTTGCGCGGCAGCTTGCGCGCTTTGATTCGCGAGCGCAAACGCCGTGAGCTGGGCCCTGAAGAGCCCTTCATTTTGCAAAGCCATGCGGATGGCCGCCTGACTTTGCATGACCCCGCCACGGGCAGCCGCATTCCC
>VEQI01000091.1 GCA_018883305.1 Limnohabitans sp.
TGGACGGATGCCCATGAAGGATATTGTGGGTGAAACCAACGAAATGATTGAGCGCATGTGCATCCTGGCGGCCCTGGACCTGACACGAAACAATCGCGCCTCGGCCGCCGAAATGCTCGGACTGTCGCGTCAGAGCCTGTATGTCAAACTGCGCCGCTTTGGCCTGGCGACCGACAAAGATCACTAAAGTGTAAATTCTAGTTGACATTGTTTCTTGTCGCGACAAAATGTCGTTATGACAAGACCCGCTCTGTCCTCTGTCGCAGAACTTCTCAAACCCATCACGTGGTTTCCGCCCATGTGGGCGTTCGCCTGCGGCGTGGTGGCGTCCGGTCGCTCGTTTCAGGAGCAATGGCTCGCCATTTTGCTAGGCCTTGTTCTCGCGGGTCCCTTGGTGTGTGCCAGCAGTCAAGCCGTCAACGACTGGTTCGATCGCCACGTGGATGCGATCAACGAGCCACAACGCCCCATCCCGTCCGGACGCATCCCTGGTCGCTGGGGTCTTTACATCGCCATTTTCTGGACCGGACTGTCTTTGATGTGGGCCTGGTACCTGAGCCCGTGGGGATTTGCCGCAGCGGGCCTGGGTCTGGTTCTGGCTTGGGCTTACAGCGCCCCACCCTTTCGATTGAAGCAGAACGGTTGGTGGGGCAATGCGGCATGTGCGATCAGTTATGAAGGGTTGGCCTGGCTGACAGGCGCTGCCGTGGTGTTGGGCGACGTCATGCCCGATGAACGATCCTTTGCCCTGGCGTTGCTGTTCAGTGTTGGCGCACATGGAATCATGACTTTGAATGACTTCAAAGCGATCGAGGGCGATCAAAGAATGGGCGTGGGTTCCTTGCCGGTGCGTCTGGGTGTTTCACGCGCAGCCCGTACAGCCTGTTGGATGATGTTGCTACCCCAGGCGATGGTTGTCATCTTGTTACAGAGTTGGCATGCCGGCTGGCATGCGTTGGCGGTCGTGGCATTGATGGTGGGACAAATTCCCTTGATGTACCGGTTTGTCCAGGACCCGGTCAACAAGGCATTGATGCTCAGTGCAGCCGGCGTTCCACTCTTTGTCAGCGGCATGATGGTCAGCGCCTGGGCTCTCCGTCTAGGGCATGGAGGACTCACATGAGCACAGCATCCGCGTTTGGGTGGCTTCAGATCTTCCGTTTGGGATTGATTCAAGCCTGCTTGGGTTCGGTGGTGGTCATGACAACCTCCACCCTCAATCGAGTGATGGTCGTGGAGTTGTCACTGCCTGCACTGTTGCCGGGTTTGCTGGTGGGGTGGCATTACGCCGTTCAGATCGTCAGGCCGCGATTGGGATTCGGGGCCGACAAAGGGGGGCGATGCACCAGCTGGATGATGGGGGGGATGGCCGTTTTGTCAGCGGGCGGCTGCCTGGCGGCATTGGCCACCACGTGGATGGCTCATGACCGAATGCTCGGAATAACCACCGCAGTCATCGCCTTCTCGATGATCGGCTTGGGCGTGAGCTCATGCGGCACCTCACTGCTGGTGCTCATGTCCAAACGCGTCCCTGACAGCCTGCGCGCACCCGCCGCAACCACCGTGTGGATGATGATGATCCTGGGATTTGCATTGACCGCTGTCACGGCAGGGCGTTGGTTAGATCCCTTCAGTCCTGAGCGGTTGGTCTGGGTCACGACATGCGTTTCAGTGGTCGCATTGACTTTGAGCTTGCTCAGTATGTGGAGACTGGAGGGTGTCTCAGCGCCTGCCTTGGGCCAAGGCCAGCGACCCGCGCCCACTCGCGCCGATTTTGCTCGAACCCTGCAAGCCGTGTGGCTTGAACCGCAAGCTCGACACTTCACCGTGTTTGTCTTTCTCTCCATGCTGGCCTACAGTGCGCAAGACCTGATTCTGGAACCCTTCGCTGGCACCGTCTTTCGCATGACCCCTGGCGAAACCACGCAACTGTCAGGGCTGCAACATGCAGCCGTACTGGTGGGCATGATCAGCGTGGCTGTGGCAGGGTGTGGCTGGATGAAAGGGCGATTGGGCAGTGTCCAGACGTGGATGGTGGGTGGGTGCCTGGTATCCGCCTTGGCCATGGCGGGCCTTTGTATGGCGGCCCAGCAAGCAGAGCAATGGCCATTGAAAGCCAACGTGTGGCTGCTCGGTGTGGCCAACGGCGCGTTTTCTATCGCGGCCATCACCACCATGATGCGTTTGGCCCGCGAAGGAACCGCTCAACGAGAAGGCACACGGATGGGGTTGTGGGGCGCCGCACAGGCCATGGCGTTTGGTTTGGGTGGATTGGTGGGCACCGGGGTGAGTGACCTGGCTCGCTATTGGATCCAGCAAGATGAATTGGCATATGCCTGCGTTTTCTTTTTTGAAGTTGTTTTGTTCACATGGTCTGCGTGGTGGGCCATTCGCGTGGGACAAAGCCCTACCCCATCGACTCAACCCAGCTTGAATGCCGCATCGTGGGCACAGAAAGGGCACCAACCATGAGTGAGGATATTTTTGATGCTGTCGTGGTGGGGGGCGGGCCGGCAGGCGCCACAGCAGCCGACGATCTGGCCAAAGCGGGCTGGAAGGTGCTGCTGCTGGATCGGGCAGGACGCATCAAACCGTGCGGCGGCGCGATACCCCCGCGCTTGATCAAGGACTTTGAAATTCCCGACCATCTTTTGGTGGCCAAAATTCGTTGTGCGCGCATGATTTCTCCCAGCGACAACCGGGTGGACATTCCGATCGACAATGGGTTTGTGGGAATGGTGAATCGCGACAGTTTTGACGAGTGGCTACGCGAGCGAGCGCGAGAACACGGTGCCATCAGACAACAGGGCCGATTCGAGTCCATCAGTCAAGAGGCAGACGGCACAGCGAGAGTGCATTTCCAATCTACCCTTGCCAAGCAAGTCACGGTGAGCTGTAGCGTGCGTGCTCGCCTGGTGATTGGCGCTGACGGTGCTCGCTCCGAGGTGGCTCGTCAGTGTGTGGAAGGCGCAGAGCGAACACGGTACGTCTTTGCCTATCACGAGATCATTGCCGCGCCTCCGCCCTCCACGCAACACGACGCCGAGCGCTGTGACGTGTACTACCGCGGCACACTCTCACCTGATTTTTACGGCTGGGTATTTCCGCACGGCGACACCATGAGTGTGGGCACAGGTAGCGCTGACAAAGGTTTTTCGTTGAGAAGCGCGGTGGAACGACTGCGAGAAACCGCCGATCTGCGTGATGCACCCACGCTGCGAAAGGAGGGAGCGCCCATTCCGCTGAAACCGTTGCCCCGCTGGGACAACGGGAGAAATGTGATGCTGTGTGGCGACGCCGCTGGTGTGGTTGCGCCCTCCTCTGGAGAGGGCATCTACTACGCCATGGCCTGTGCACGCATGACGGCAGAGGCTGCGCACCAATTTCTTCAAACGAGTGAGGTGTCCGCTCTCAAACAAGCACGCAAGCAATTCATGAAGGCCCATGGTCGTGTCTTCTGGGTGTTGGGGATCATGCAGTATTTCTGGTACAGCAGCGACAAGCGGCGCGAGAAATTTGTCAAAATCTGTGAAGATAAAGACGTGCAGCAACTGACTTTCGAGTCCTACATGAACAAGATACTGGTCCGCAAAAAGCCGATGGCGCATGTACGCATCTTCTTCAAAGACTTGGGGCATCTCTTGGGGTTCGCGCGGACCTCATGAAATCGTGGCGTGGCCTTTTGGTGGCGTTTGTGCTGAGTTTCGGCACAGCGGGCTTGGGAGGTGCAGTCACCGATCTGGGTCCCTGGTACCAGACGTTGCAGCAACCCCCTTGGAAACCTCCGGATTGGGCGTTTGGCCCTGTCTGGACCACGCTCTTCTCCCTCATGGCCTTCAGCGGTTGGTGGGCCTGGCGGGTCACGCCTGACGCCACCCGACGGCGCCAGGGATTGGCACTATGGGCCTTCAATGGGCTCTGTAATGTCGCTTGGAGTTACATCTTCTTCACCTTGCAACGACCGGACTGGGCCTTGCTGGAGTGGGTACTGCTGTGGACATCCATCGCAGCCCTCATGATGGCCTTGCGGCGCGACTCCAACCTTGCCGCCTGGTTGCTGGTTCCCTACTTGTTGTGGGTCAGCGTGGCGGGTGTGTTGAACCACGCCGTCATGGTGCTGAATGGTCCGTTTCCTCGCGTTCCTGTCTGACCCAGTCTGATACACGCTGCGCCGTCGCAGAGGGGGCCTCTTCGTGTGCCAGATGCCCCAGTCCTGGAAGCAGTTGGTATTGTGCTTTGGGCAACTGTTGTGACAATGGCAGGGTGGATGACGGAACAATGGTGCGGTCCAACTCGCCACACAAGATCAAGACCGGTGAATTCAAATGTGACAACTGCGGGCTCCACGCGGCCAGGTCCCAGCGCTCCATCATGGTCAAGACACCCCGTACATGCACCGGTTGACTCAACAGCCGTTGATACAAACGGATACCCTCCGCTGAAAGCCTGGAGCCGGTTCCTTCCAATACCCGCTGCACCAGATGACCCCGGGCTGCCTGTTTGGCCATCAACCAGCCCGACAACGGATTCAGGGTGACCAATTTGGCAGCCGGCGCAAAGAGCCATCCGGCCAAGCCCTGCATCGGCAACCAGGCTGGATTCAAGGCAACCAGCAAAGGCTTGTCCGTTGATGCGGATCGCAGCACCATTTCAGCAGCGACAGCGGCACCAGCGGAGTGCCCCACCAGCACCGAGGGATTCATTCCCAGTGTGCGCATCAAGTCCTGGACCGCTTGCGCCATGCCAGGCAAGTTCATCACGGCTGAATCAGCCAAACCGGTGAATGCGTGACCTGGCAAGTCCACACTGACCACGGTAAAACGACGAGCCCATTCAGGAATGAGATGTCGCCAGGTATGACCTGACGCCCCCGTGCCGTGCAACAAGAGCATCACGGGGCCACACCCTTGTCGTTGCACATGCCAGCGCAATCCTGCCGCATGTACAAATGAACTGGAAGAAGCCAGTGGCCAATCGTCTCGCCATTCCCGCCAGTCCAGCGCCGGATAGAGAGCGTCAAACATCACAAGTCTTCACGCGGTGCTGTGCAAGAGATGTCTCATGGCATTGGCCATGCGTTCTGACTGCGCATGGGGCATAGGCAGGTACTGTGCGGCCATCAAACGGGCCCATTGCTGCGCCAACGGGTCCGGCTGCATCGAGGTGTCCAGCCACAAGGCTGTGAGCCGACATTGCGCCCATGCCTGGGCCAGTGCCCGCGCGTCTCGTTGCGCCGCCTCTCGCCCCCCCATTCCTTGCAAGTCGACATTGGCGCGGCCATCACTCAGCATCACCAAAACGGGCGTCACACCCAGTCGAACCTGTTGTTGTGCCACGTCCAGCGCCATACGCATTGCACTTGCCAGCGGCGTTCCTCCACCGGCAGGCAGACCCGACAAGGCTCGTTTGGCTCTGACCAAGGAACGTGTGGGTGGCAGCAATATTTGTGCTTGCCCTGCTCTGAATGACAAGACACACACCTGGTCTCGTCGCGCATAGGACTGATGCAGCATCAACTCCACTGCCCCTTTGGCCTCTGCCAGTCGCTGCATCGCGGCGGATCCGGAAGCATCCACCGCAAAAATCAAGCAGGTGCTCGCATGCTGTGCAAAGCGCTGACAATGGAAGTCCTCGGCGCGGATAGCCACGCGCACCCCACCACGCGGTGGGGGTCTCAAGGATTGACGCGGCACTGCAGCCCGCAACGTGGCCAAGACATGAAGACGAGCACCCTGGTGAGGCTTTCCTGGCCGAGGCGCAAGCGGTCGCCCGCGGTGCTGGCTGTGTTTCATCACCCCTTGCTGACCTTGGGACCCAGGGCCACGCACAGTCTGCCCATTGAGTTTCAATCGGTCCAACAGCTGATCGGGCAAAGCGGCCACAGCCGCTTGCAAAATCACCTCGTCAAGGGCTTGCCTATCCTCTGGTTGAACGGCATCTTCGCTCGATGCAGTGGACGGGTCAGAGGTGTGAGACGATTCGGGCGGGTCAGCCTGAGGGGCGTCGGCAGGTTCCGTCTCAGTTGCGGGCAACATGGTCGCACGGGGCGCCAACACCCAGCGTGCAGCGCGCGCAAGATCTTGGGCTTGAACGGCGTCACGACCTTGCAAAGCCGCCAGAATACGCGCCAAGCGGGCCGCCATTTGCGGCGCGCGCAAAGAATTCACGCCCAGGGCCATGGCCGTTTGGCACAACACTTCGAGTTGCTGGTCACTGACGGCGACCTGTGGCCAGTTCGCACGCGCGTGCAGTACATCATCCATCTCAAAATCGGAATCGATGGTGTCTCGCAGCGTGAGCTCTCGCAAGTCCAGCCACAAGCCCAGTCGCTCTGCCAAACTGGCCGCAATACACGCTTCATCGTCCTGTGATTCATCCAGGGCCACCAGGCCAAAGTTCGACAAAGTATCCACCGGCGCCCGATCCTGCGCCTGCACAATCCGAGCCACCAGCCCGCTGTGCAGTCTCTCGGCCATGGGCAATATCACCACCCCGCCATTGGCTTGCGCGAGCAGTCCCTGTTGCCAGACCGTTCGCCCCTGTGCCAGGGTGGCGCTGACATCCAGCCCCCCGGACAAGCGCTCATCATCCACATGCGAAGGGATACGTACCGTGACCGAAACTCTGGCCCTCAAGATGGCCAGGCACTGCTCCCGGGCGGGACCGTGGTACCCACGCACCCAGGCGCCTCCTAATGCGGCCGGACTCACCGACAGCGCGGTCAAGGCCCATCCCAGTTCCGAACCGGCCGAGGATATGGACAGCGCGTCCAGGCTCACGTGGGCACAACTTCCTGGAGCGCGCGTTGCACACGCGCGTCCGAGCCCGTGTCATCGAGCGGATTTCTCCGCAACCGGTGTCGCAGCACCAGGGGGGCCACCCGCCTCAAGTCATCCACCACGACCTGCTTGCGCCCTGCCAGAGCTGCCACAGCGCGCAGGCTGCGCATGAGCGTCAATTCCGCGCGCAGTCCGTCGGTGCCCAGCCGTTGGCACAAGTCCGCACAGCGGTGCAGCATCTCATCACCCAACGTCAGGTCGGGCAAACGCTTGCGCGCCGCCACAATTTTGTTGCGCAACTTCTGGTTGGCCGCAGCCCATGTGCTTCGAAATGCTTGAGGGTCACGCTCGAATTGGTCGCGTCGTCGAACCACCTCGACGCGCTGCGTCAAATCTTGCGGGGTTTTCACCTCCACCGACAATCCAAATCGGTCCAGCAATTGCGGCCGAAGCTCGCCTTCCTCGGGGTTGCCGCTGCCCACCAGAACAAAGCGTGCAGGATGCCGCACACTGAGTCCCTCTCGCTCCACCAGGTTCTCACCCGAAGCGGCCACATCGATCAGCAAGTCCACCAAATGGTCTTCCAGCAGGTTGACTTCGTCGATGTACAAAAATCCCCGGTTAGCCTGAGCCAGCAATCCTGGGGCAAACGACTTCACCCCTTGGGACAGGGCTTTTTCAAGATCCAACGCCCCCACCACCCGGTCTTCGGTCGCCCCAAGCGGCAGGTCCACCACTGGCACGGGCCGGATCTCCACCTTGTGTTTGCTGGATGCGCCTGCCTGGCATTGCACGCAACTGCCCGCCGAAGCACCAGGCGCACAGCCATAAGGACATCCCGCCACCACTTTCAGGGGCGGGAGTACATCGGCCAACCCACGAACCGCTGTGGACTTGCCGGTTCCGCGATCACCCAGTACCAGGACGCCCCCAACGGTGGGATCGACGGCAACGATCTGAATCGCCAAGACCATGTCCTCCTGTCCAACGATTGCAGCAAAAGGATAAGTGGATGCCATGAGCGTTCAGCCTGATGAAGTCAAGGAGTGAAGACACGTTTTGTCAATTTAACATGACACTTTACGTCATTTCTGAATATGCCCCGAAAAAAGTGTCAACACAAGAGGACATTCGCGAAATGACCAGAGGTGAATCATGGTTATTGTCCCCCCATCTAACCAGGACGGGGGGCTGAAACAAAATGGTGCACGCCTTCGCAGGATCTGGTTGCGAACCCGACCCCGAAAGGTCTTTGGAGTCAGTTATGTCATCTGCCCTTCCTCGATTCGGATATTGGCCAGCTCCCGCCCCACTGTGGAGCATGCCTTGGCAAATGATGGCGCAGATGGATCCGCCTGGTTACCGACCAAAGGCGCCGGAGGTCAGCTCGTTGAATCATCAAGACAACGCCTGCAAGGATTCATTGCTGTCGGTGATCGAGCAACAAATTATTCCGCGCCTGCTCAAAGCCAATGCGCTGGTTCACGATGAAGCGAAGGCCGGTGCTGAAGGGATGCTCAAACCTCATGCAGAGGACATCCAGCACTTTGCACTGTCATGCCTTTCCCCGGATGCTGACATCAGTCATGGTCGGATGCAGGTTTTCAGACAACAGGGCTTCAGCACTGATCAATTATTTCTAGACGTGATTGCCCCAGCAGCACGCTTCCTGGGCGTGCAGTGGGAGCAAGATCAACTGGACTTCAGTCAAGTGACTTTGGGGTTGCTTCGTCTACACCAGTTGTCTCATGAACTGGGGTACGCCTATCGAGATGGGCCACAAGAGGCCGGGGCGCGCCGCCGCATCATGCTGGCATCCGCTCCGGGTTCTCAGCATTTGCTGGGGTTGACCATCGTTTCCGAGTTCTTCAGAAAAGAGCGCTGGCAAGTCGTCGTGGAGATTTCCTCCACCGTGAGCGATTTGGCGCAAGCACTTTCCAACGAGTGGTTTGACGTTGTGGGCTTGTCAGTGGGCCTGGTGGAGCAAATTGAGACCATCCCGCCACTTATTCATACCTTGCGCGGGCACTCTCGGAACCCGCAAGTGCGTGTTCTGCTGGGTGGACCCGCCTTCATCAGTCAACCGCATGACGCCCGACAACTGGGGGCTGATGGTGTTTCCCTCGACGCTGCTGAAGCGGTTGTTTTGGCTGCTCAGTTACTGAACGCAGACGCCTCACCACACTGAAGTTGAAGTCACGCCTTGCATGGGATGGACATCCAATGGGTCGGATCGATGGGGAACGTCTCTAAAGTGCCTCAGGGACTCTGATGGGGCGCCTCGAAGGCGGGATGTCACACACATGCTGGCCTAGGCTGAGCAAGTGCCAATAATCAGCAAAATGAAACAAGCTGACTTATCCCGCCTTCATGTGGTGATTATCCTGGGAGGCGCCGCCTTGATGCGCAGTCTGGCCATGGGCATGCGCCAGAGTTTTGGCCTGTTGCAACCGCACATGATCCGCGATATTGGCATCACGGCGGCCGATTTTTCGCTGGCCATTGCCATCCAGAACATCGTCTGGGGGGCAACCCAGCCCTTCGTTGGCATCTTGGCTGACCGACACGGCGCTCGACCTGTGGTTTTGCTGGGGGTGATGGTTTATGCGTTGGGCTTGTACGTAGCGCTGACGGCCACCTCTGCCTGGAGCGTGACACTGGGCATGGGTCTGTGTGTCGGATTGGCCCTGTCTTGCACGGCGTCCAACATCGCCATGAACGTGACCGCCAAGGCTGTCTCGCCGCTCAAGCGCAGCATGGCCATGGGCACAGTCTCGGCGCTGGGTTCGCTGGGGCTGACACTGGCTTCGCCCATGGCGCAACACCTGATCAGCACCTCGGGCTGGCAGGCCGCCTTGATCGGTTTTTTGGGGTTGGTGGTCGTCATGGTGCCGGCGGCCTTCATGGCCAGTCGGGCAGACCAAATCGAGGTGGCCGGGTCTTTGGGGGCCTCGCAGACAGTCGGTGAAGCGGTGCGCGAGGCACTGGATCACCCGGGCTACCTGGTACTCGCCAGTGCTTTTTTCGTGTGCGGCTTGCAGCTGGTTTTTATCACCACGCACTTACCCACTTATCTGGACATTTGCGGCATCGACCCCAGCGTGGGCAGCACGGCACTGGCGCTGGTGGGCCTTTTCAACGTCCTCGGCTCCTACCTATTTGGCTGGCTGGGTGGGGTGTACTCCAAGCGCGTGCTGCTGGGCGGCATCTATGTGC
>VEQI01000092.1 GCA_018883305.1 Limnohabitans sp.
TCAATGAACGGTTTGGCGCCGCCGTCAAAAATCACCTGGCATTGCCCCCCGATCACATCCTGCATACCGGGCCCCGAGCCTCGGTAGGGCACGTGCGTCATCTCCAATTTGCCCATCGACTTGAACACCTCGCCCGCAAAATGCAACCCACTGCCCATGCCCGAGCTGGCGTAATTGAGTTTGCCGGGGTTCTGGCGTGCGTATTGAATGAACTCCTGCAAGTTGGTCACGGGCAGCGCGTTGTTCACCACCATCAACAAGCCATATGAACCCACCATGGAGATGGGGGTGAAGTCGTTGATGGGGTCGTAGCTCAGGTTCTTTTCCGTGACCGCCATGTAGGTGTGCGTGCCATTGGTGGTCATCAGCAGATCGTGACCATCGGCCGGCAGCTTGGTAATCGCTTCGGCACCGATGCGTCCACCCCCACCGGTGCGGATGTCGATGATCACGGGTTGTCCCAGTGTTTTGCTCATGCTCTCGGCGATGATGCGCGAGGCTTGGTCGCTGAAACCACCCGCCGCATAAGGCACGATCATCTTGATAGGCCGATTGGGGAACGTGGCTTGCGCCTGCGCGACGGGCCCCGCAGCGGCCCATCCCATGGCCACCAGCAAGGCAGCCACACGTCGTATCCAAGGGGTAGGTGTGAACATGGTGTCTCCTGTCAGTCGGTCCAGTGGCGCGCCCGTTTCAGTCCGCTTGAATACGAGCCGCCTGGATCACCCGCGCATTGTGCTGTGACTCTTGCGCCAAGTGTTGAACGAAGGTGACGCTGCTCCCCCCTGTGGGCAGGATGTCGGCTTGCAGCAAGCGGCGTCGGAATTCGGCTTGCTGCAACACGCGGTTGACCTCTAGATTCAACCGTGCCACCACCTGTGCCGGGGTGCGGGCTGGCGCAAACAGACCAAAGACGGAGCTCAGGTTGGCATTGGCAAAGCCTGCCTGCTCCAGTGTGGGCACCTGCGGCAAGCTGTCCAGCCGCGCGGGGGCACCCACGGCCAAGGCGCGCAGTCGTCCTTGTCGAACATGCGCCATTACCGCCGGCCCGGCATTGACGGACAACACCTCCACATGCCCGGCCAATGCATCCGTGATTTGCTGACCGCCGCCTTTGTACGGCACATGGGTGATGTCGATGCCCGCTTGCAAGCGCAACTGTTCCAGCATCAAATGCCCCAACGAAGCAGAGCCCGAGGTGGACCATCGGAGCGCACCGGGCTTTTGCTGCGCGAGTTGCAGCAGGCCCGCGAAATCCCGCGCGGGACACGACGGTGTGGCCAACAGCAGCACGGGCGAGGACATGACACTCACGACAGGCTGGATGTCTTGTGTAGGGTCATAGGGTGTTTTGCCCAAGTGGGGTTGCAAGGTCAGAGGGCTGGTGGCAGACAAGGCCAGCGTGTGCCCATCCGGTACTGACTTGGCCATGGCATCCACACCCAGGGTGCCGCTGGCCCCCGGCTTGTTGTCCACCACCACGGGCTGTCCCAGGGCTTGTGACAACGGCTCTGCCAACCAGCGAGCCACCTGATCGCTCACGCCACCACTGGGGTAGGGCACGATGAGCCGCAGCGCACGGTTGGGCCAGGCGGGCTGGGTCAAGGCTGTCAGAGGCCAGGCAGTCAGCAGTGACAGGATTTGGCGTCGGGGCAAGCATGGTGATCGAGACATGCGGCGAGAATAAAGCATCTGGAGTCCATCATGTCCGCACTGCAAGCACAACGTCGTCAACTGTTGAACCGAACTGCCACGGCGGCCCTGGCCGCAGGATTGCCCTGGCTGGGGCAGGCTGGCGTGGCCCGCGCCCAGCAGGGTTGGCCCACACGGCCGTTGCGCGCCGTGGTGCCCTTTCCGGCGGGCGGCACCACCGACCATGTCACGCGTCTGGTGGCGCAAGAAGTGTCGCGCGCGCTGGGACAAGCGGTGGTGGTGGACAACAAGCCGGGCGGGGGTACGGTCATTGGCGTGGATGCGGTGGCCAAGTCCGCGCCCGACGGGTACAGCTTTGTCACGGTGGCCAACAGCTTTGCGGCCAACGTCACGCTGGTGAAGAAGTTGCCCTACGACGCACTGAAGGATCTGCGTCCCGTGGCCTTGATGGGCATGTCGGAACACGTGCTGGCCACGCATCCGGGCAGTGGCATTCGAACCTTGGCCGATCTGCGTGCCGCTGCCGTCAAGGGTGGCACGCTCAGCTACGCCTCGTTTGGCAATGGTACGTCGGCACATCTTTCCGGGGCTGCGTTGGCCTTGCACATGGGCCTGCCGCTGGTGCACGTGCCTTACAAGGGACAAGCGCCTGCACTCAATGATTTGCTGGGCGGGCAGGTCACCTTGATGTTTGGCAATTGGCCGGAATTTCGTACCCATGTGCAAAGCGGTCGTCTGGTGGCGATTGGCATGGCCACGGCCAAGCGTTCCGTTTATGCGCCGGAGATTCCCACGTTGGCAGAACAAGGCATTGCCATTGAATCGAATTCATGGAACGGCATGCTCGCACCTGCCGCCACGCCGGATGCCGTGGTGCAGCGCATGAACGCCGAGGTCAACAAGGCCTTGGCAAGCGCGGTGGTGACCGAAGCTTTTCGGCAAGGCGGAATTGCTTCCTTGAGCGGCACCCCTGAGCGTTTCGCTGCTTTCATTCGCAGCGAAATTGAGAAATACGCGCAGGTGATCCGTCAGGCCAACATCAGCATGGACAGCTGATGCGGCCACGGGCCATGGCTCACTACACGCTTCAATAGCCCATGGCCTTGGGCAGCGCCGTGGCCAGTTCGGGCCAGACGATCACAGCCACCATCACCAGGAACATGGAGAACAGCATCCAGCCCACCCAGCGCACGGTGTCTTCCATGCGCACGTTGGCAATGCGGCAAGACACCATCAGGTTCACGGCCAACGGGGGCGTGAACTGACCCAAGGCGACCTTCAAGGTCAGGATGACGCCGAACCACACCGGGTCCCACTTGTAGTAGGTCACAATGGGCATGAGCAGGGGCACAAAGATCAGGAAGATCGATACGCCGTCCAGGAACATGCCCACGGTGATCAACATCAAAATGAGCAGGGCCAGCACGCCGTACTCACCCAGTCCGGAATTGACGATGGCATTGGTGATGGGGTCAATCACACCCAGCGTGGACAGTGACCAGGCAAAGATACCCGCCAGCGACACCACCAACAGAATCACGGCAGACAGCTCGCCCGACTCACGCAAAATGACATACAGGTCTTTGACGCGTATGGTGCGGTGAATGAACATGCCCACAAACAGGCCATAGAAGACGGCCACCACCGCAGCCTCCGTGGGGGTGAACCAACCCGCACGCATGCCGCCCAGAATCAGCACCGGTGCGGCCAAGCCCCAAGTGGCTTCACGCAGGCTGCGCCAGAAGGGCGGGCGTGGCAGATCAGCTTCCAGGGCGCCCATGTTGTGCTTGCGTGCCATCCAGACGGCGGGCACGATCAGGGCCAGACCGGCCAGCACACCGGGCACCATGCCCGCGGCAAAGAGGGCCGGCACAGACGCGCCGGGTACCAGCACGGAATACACGATGAAGGCCACCGAAGGTGGGATCAGAATGTCCGTGGCGGCGGCAGCGCCCACCACACTGGCCGAAAAAGCAGCCGGATAACCTGCGCGCGACATGGCGGTAATCATCACGGCGCCTACGGCAGCGGCATTGGCCGGGCCTGAACCCGAGATGCCGCCCAGGAACATGGCCACCACAATGGCCACCAGTGGCAACATGCCCGGGCCACGACCCACGATGGAAATGGCGAAATTCACCAATCGCAGTGCCACGCCCGAGCGATCGAAGATGGAACCCACCAGCACAAACATGGGAATGGCCAGCAGCGGGTACTTGCCCAGGCCCGCATAGAAGTTTTGCGGCACGGCCAAGAGGCCCCACCATTGCACATCGGCATTGGCCAGGGCAATGCAGGCCGCGCCGGCCAGACCCAGGGCCGCGCCAATGGGCACGCCCATCAGCATCATGACGATGAAGACGACAAACAGCAGGGTGGCAATCATGATGCACGCCCCCGACGAATGAACAGACCCAGGGCCCGCAGAGCAATGGCCACCGAAAGGATGGGTAACCAGACCGTGTACCACCAGCGCGGCACGCCAATGCCGGGGGACGTTTCATTGAAGCGGATATCGTCCCAGACCATGCGGATGCTGAGCACTGCAATCAGGGCAAACAGCGCAAACACCATCAGCGATCCAAAACGGGCCAGCGCGCGCTGACGTGACGCCGGGCCGCTGTCAGCAAAGTATTCGATCCGTATCTGGCGATTGCGCGCGACGGAGGCAGAGCCCGCCACCAAGGTCAGCACAATCATCAGAAAGATGGAGATTTCTTCGGTCCAGGCAAACGACTGGTCGGTGAAGTAACGCACGATCACGTTGGCAAAGGTGATCAGGGCCAGGGCAGCCATGACCAGCACCGTCAGCCAGTCTTCAATGGCCAGGGGAATGCGGGTGGGTTCATCGGCCTCGTCGGGCGAGAGCACGTCGGGCGGCAAGGAGGGGGAATCGTCATGTTTCGACATGCGGGGCAGTATGACATAGTCCCTGACCGATAATGGTCTGTTGCCTGCTTGAAGATGCCATGACCGCTGCCTCTGTGACACCCCGCGTGCGCCCTGCACTGATCGCCAATTTGTTGGGGCAGATCGCGTTTGGTCTGGCGCTCATGACCATTTGCCTGCCCTCCATGCAAGAGTGGGGACGCATGTTCGACACGGATCAATCCGGGGTGCAACTCACCTTCAGCGGGTATGTGGCGGCCTACGGCATCTTGCAAGTGCTGTATGGGCCGTTGTCAGACCGGTATGGTCGTCGACCAGTGTTGTTGCTGGGTTTAGGCCTGGCCTTGCTGGGCTCCGTCTTGGGGGCGCTGGCGCCCAACCTCACCGTGCTGACGCTGGCGCGCATCATCCAGGGCGCGGGCGGTGCGGCCGGCATGGTGGTGGGGCGCTCCATGATTCACGACTGGTTCACGGGCCCAGACCGCACACGCATGATGGCTTACGTGGGCATGGCCATGGGCGTGTGTCCGCCTTCAGCCACCATTTTGGGCGGGTATCTGCACGTGAACATGGGATGGCAGGCCAACTTCGTGCTCATGGCCATCTTGGCCACCTTGCTGTTGGCGGCTGCCTGGTGGGGCTTGCCAGTGCAAAAGCCGCAGACTCATGCGGGCACTGCAACAATGGCTGCTGGTGCAGCCGCGTCGGGCTGGGTTCGTATGTGGACCGCTTATGGGCAGTTGCTGAAAAACCGCAGCTTCTTGATGTACATGGTCATCCTGTCATGCACAACCTCCGCCTTCTACACCATGCTGGGCGGTGCGCCCATTGTGCTCAAGAGCTACGGCGTGGGGCCGGATGGGGTGGGCTTTTACATCATGTTCGGGCCGCTGTCCTACATCGTGGGCAACTTTCTCACCAGTCACTTGGTGCATCGGCAAGGTGAGCGCCGTGTGATGGTCTGGGGCCAATGCATCACGTTCTCTTCCGTGGTGTTCATGGTGGGCTTGTCGGTGCTGGGCTGGAAAGCCCCGTTGGCCTTTGCCCTGCCACTTTTGTTGCTGGGTTTTGGGCATGGCTTGCTGGTGCCGCCGGCACTCACGGGGTCCATTGGCTTGATGCCTTCGCTGGCTGGCTCTGCGGCGGGCGCCATTGGTCTCATGCAGCAATGGGTGGGTGCCATGGGCGGGTACAGCGTGGGCTGGGTGAGCCATGAGGATGCCACCAACCTGGGCTTGCTGATGGCCATCTTTGCCACCACCTCGGTGGTGGCGCAGATACGTTTGAATCGACTCACGCGTCATGCGGGAAAGTCATAGCCACGAACAGTCCTGATTCTGGCTAGGCTTGGGACTTCTGCGGTTTGCCATCTTGGTGGTGGCTGGAAGGTCTTTATGTCAGATGACATGGGTTCTGTGTTGACTCAACGGCGGCGCTTGCTGGCCGCCATGGCGGTGGGTAGCGTTTCTCTGCCTGGTTCCGCCTGGGCTCAGGGTTCCACTTCCAGTGGTACCTGGCCCGCTAAGCCAATCCGCATCGTCGTGGCCTATCCCCCGGGTGGCCTCACCGATGCCTATGCTCGTCTTTATGCAGAGCAACTGACCGCGCAACTGGGCGTGCCCGCTTTTGTGGACAACAAGCCAGGCGCCGGTGCCATCATTGGCATTGACCTGGTGGCCAAGGCGCCCCCGGATGGCTACACGCTGCTCATGACCACCACGGGCACCGTGTGGCAGAACCGCGTGCTCTACACCAAGCTGCCCTACAACCTGGACCGTGATCTCACGCCGGTGGCCAACTTCCCGTCTGGTCCGCTGGTGGTGGGTGTGCCAGACAAGCTGCCGGTTCGCACCATGCAAGAGTTCATCGCCTATGCGCGCAAGCAGCCGGTGTCCATGGGGAGCTATTCGCCGGGCTCGTATCCGCACATGGTGGCAGATCAATTGAACCGGCAACACGGCACGCAAATTCAGACGGTTCACTACAAAGGCGAATCGCCCATGTGGATGGACCTGGTGGGTGGTCAGACGCAGATCGCCATTGGCAGCTACCAGGCGTATGCGGCCGTGCAGGGGCGAGGGTTACGTGCTTTGGGCGTGACAGGCGCATACCGATCACCCAAGCTGCCAGATGTGCCTACCCTGGTACAGCAGGGCCTGGACCCGCGCTTGGTGGGTTTGGAAGGCGGGCTGCCCCTCATGGCGCCAGCAGGCACCCCTGAGCCCATTTTGCAAGCGCTGTCCAAGGTGGCGGTGGAGGGCGCACAGACCCAACGTGCGGCTCAGTTGCGTGAAACCTTCGCCATTCCCAACAAGCCCGTTAACCTGGAGGAAACCCGCGCGGAGTGGAACCGCGTGGTGCCCATCTGGATCAAGCTGGCGGTGGATCTGGGCATCAAGCTGGATTGAACGGTACGCCATTACGGCGCGCCAATTCCACAAACAGCCCTGAGTGGTCCAGGTCAGCCATGCCGTGCTCAATGCCACTGGCATAGAGCTCCTCCAAGAGCGATGTGATGGGCGCCTGAAACCCGGTCTCTGCAGCCGTGGCCAGCGCATTGCGCATGTCTTTGACTTGCACGGTCATGCGCGCACGCGGTGCAAAGTCGTTCTCCACCATGCGTTGTCCGTGCAGTTGCAACACACGGCTGTCGGCGAACCCGCCGGTGATAGCCTCACGCACTTTGGCCATGCTGGCGCCGCCGCGTTCACACAGCAACAATGCTTCGGCCACGGCACCAATGGTGATGCCCACAATCATTTGATTGGCCAGCTTGGTCAATTGTCCAGAACCATGCGGACCCACATGCGTGGCGCGACCCATCACCTTCAGCACGGGCGCCACTTCATCAAAGTCCGCTTCATGGCCACCGGCCATCATCACCAGCGTGCCAGCCTCCGCACCCACCGTACCGCCAGAGACCGGAATGTCCAGGTGTCGCAAACCCTGTGCTTCCAAACGCTTGGCATGATCACGCGCTTCAACGGGTTTGATGGAAGCCATGTCCACCATCAAGGCACCCGCGCGCATGGCTTGGACCACACCCCCTTCAAACAGCACCTGCTCAGTGACCGGACCGTTCTCCAGCATGCTGATCACGATATCGGCTTGCGCGGCGGCTTGTGCAGCTGCGGCGTGAATATGCGCGCCCATCGGGCGTAGCCGTTCAGCTTTGTCCGGGCTGCGGTTCCAGGCATGGACGGTGTAGCCCGCTTCACATAGCCGTCGGGCCATGGGGAAACCCATGAGGCCGGTACCGAGGAAGGCAATGGTGGGAAGGGACGTGGTCATGCACAGGACTCCAGAAATTGACAGCCGAAATAATACTGATAAGGTCCGTCCGATCTGAACAGAGGGTGTCGCTCATGACGCAGTCGTTGATTTCACGTCGCCGTTGCTTGCACCATGGTCTGGGAGTGACTGCCGCCTTGGCCGCGCCGTGGGCTCTGGGTCAAACCTTTCCACAAAAGCCAGTCCGTTTGCTGGTGGGCTATTCCGCGGGCGGTGGTGTAGATGCCATGGCGCGTTTGCTGGCCCAGGGCTTGTCGGGCTTGTGGGGGCAACAGGTGGTGGTGGAGAACCGTGCCGGGGCTTCGGGGTTGATTGCGGCGGAAGCGGTGTCCCGTTCCGCCGCGGACGGGCACACGCTGTTGCTGGGCGAAAGTGGTCTCTTCATCGCGCATTTGCTCCAGCCTCGTGCAAGCCTGGACCCCACCAAAGCCTTCGTGCCTGTGGCGGGGTTGTTCACCTCTCCGCTCATGGTGGTCGGCTCCATGGGGTTTCCTGCGCACCATCCGTCGTCCTTGTTGAATGAGCTCAAGTTGAATCCAGGTCGCTATGCTTATGCCACTTCGGGGGTGGGCACGGTGCAGCACCTGGGGTTTGAAATGCTCAAGCGCAGGACGGGAGCCTTTGTGGTTCACATCCCTTACCGAGGAGCTGCGCAAATATTGCCTGACATCGTGGGCGGTCAAGTTCCGTTGGGCGTGGTGAGCGCCACGGCGGGCATCGCACAGGCCAGGGCCGGCAAGGTCAAGGCCCTGGCCTTGATGAGTCCGGTGCGCTTGCCTGGCGCAGAGCAAGTGGCACCTTTGTCTGAGGTATTGCCTGGGTTTCAAGTGGCGCCCCGCTTGTGCTTGCTGGCACCATCGGCAACGCCCGCAGCGGTGGTGGACAGTTTGTCTGAAGCGGTCCGTCAGGTGCTGGAATCCTCGGACTCGGTGGCCGCTGCCTTGCGGCAAGGGGCGGTGCCGGCCTATCTTTCGGCGAACCGGATGGTGACGGATCTGCCTCGTGAAGTGAAGGAGTGGGCTGGCGTGATTCAGGCGCAGAACATAGGGGAGAGTTGAGTGGGGGTGGCTTGTGTAGAGTTTGGAGGCTTGGCCGGCGCTTAGGGTGCTGGAAAAGACGGTTATAATGTTGGACTTCCTCAGCAGAGGAAATCACGACCTTTGGAGATATAGCTCAGTTGGTGAGAGCGCGGGATTCATAACCCCGAGGTCGGTGGTTCAAATCCACCTATCTCCACCAAACACCTAGGGCACAGAACTTCTCTGTCCCCTTTTTTTATGCCCTGCAGGGCGTGTATTGGGGCGGCTCCCGCGCCTTGTCTCAACCCCTTGGCAAGCTGAAACCCGGTGACTTCGTGTCACTCAGGCTGCTTCTCTCTTCTGCTTCGTTGTTTCACGAGGCTCAGGAGTTGTACGCCAACGATTGCGTGTCCACAATCGGCCAAGAGCCGCCGCTGACAGCCAAGTTCGCTGTCGAGCCAATCACCGTGCCCAGTACGGAGAGGGCAAAAATGCCCACATGCCAGTTGAATCAATTGCCTATGTATAGACTCTGACTATGAAGTTGAGCTCGCGATTGCCAGTCTGGTCGATCATCTGTCCCGTGGCAGCTTGGATTCTTCTCGTCCTGCAATGGACCGGTGACGGCGTCGGGTTGGGGGAACTGTTTGACGTATTTTTTGTCTCCGGTCTGATTGCCGCCGTTCTCGCGGCCGTCTATCACGCGGAAGTCGTGGCTCACCGGGTTGGTGAACCCTTCGGCACGCTGGTGCTGGCACTTGCGGTCACAGGTATTGAGGTCGCGCTGATCGTGTCGCTGATGATCGCGGGAGGCGAGGCTGCCAGCGGATTGGCCCGGGATACCGTTTTTGCCTCCGTCATGATCATTCTCAACGGCATGGTCGGCCTTTGCCTGCTCACCGGCGGACGCCGCCATGGTGAGCAATCCTTTGGCTTGTTCGGTGTGTCAGCGGCTTTGGCCACCCTCGCGGCCATCTCGGTGCTCACCCTGGTGTTGCCCAACTACTGTTGAATCTCAACCAAATCTGACCCCGGGTTGTCATTCAAATTTGACCCCGCCCTGGTCTCAGTGCTTGGGCTACTGAGTTGTGGATAAGTCTATCGCAGGCTCGATGTTGTCTCCTTTCTGATC
>VEQI01000428.1 GCA_018883305.1 Limnohabitans sp.
GTCATGAACACCTGCCGCACCGCTGTGCCGGAAGGACTACCCACCCAAATGCAGCCCATGCCCATGCGCTGATCACCCAGCGCGCCCGCGTCAACCGTGGGCGTGCAACACCTGACCGCCGGCCTCGACCGGCTTGGCGTGAATCAGGATCACCGCAATCACACAGGTTTCTGTGCCGCGGTTGATCCAGTTGTGCACGGTGCCGCGTTGCACCATCACATCGCCCGCCTTGAGATGCACCTCGACGCCATCGTCGAGCTCCATGTCGATTTCCCCTTTCATCACGATCAGGTAATCGATGGAGTCCGTGCGGTGCATGCGATGCTCCACCCCGGGGCGGAAATCAAGAATGCGAAACACGCTGCCGTTCTCGATCATCGTGAACTTGCCTTCGCGCTTGCCTGCGTCGTGAAAACCATCGTTGTTGGCCGGTGTCGTGTCCGTGGTCCAGATGTTGCAAACAAAGGCATTGGCTCGGCCAGCGCGAAAATGGCTGCACACCTCGTCGATCTCAACGATGGCGCGCCCCTGGTCATCGTGGCCCGTGACCACTCGGCGAATTTGAGGAACGTTTTGCATCAGTGTCTCCTGCCTTGATCAAGCCGGATGCAGGGCTGCCCACACCTTGGCTGCCGTGAACGGCATGTCCATGGCCGTCACGCCATGCCCACGCAAGGCGCTCATCATGGCATTGGCCAGCGCGGGCATGGAGCCCGTGCAACCCGACTCCCCCACGCCCTTGGACCCCAGCAAATTGAGCTGCGTATCCACCTGGATGGTTTCATTGCGGATGCTGGGCATGCAGCCCAGCCTGGGCATGGCGTAATCCGTGAATGAGCCGGAGAGCAACTGGCCCTGCTCGTCATAGACCACCTCCTCACAGAAGGCCTGACCCCAGCCCTGCACCACGCCCCCATGAACTTGTCCACGCACCAGGGAGGGGGAGATCACGCGCCCCAGATCATCCACCGCCCAATAGCTCACCACCTCGGTGATGCCCGTCTGAGGATCAATTTCCACTTCCGCCACGTGGCAGCCGTTGGGAAAGGTGGAGCCGGATTGCGCCTCACCCATGAGATTGAAGGCTGTACGCTCTTGCGTCGACAGTTGCGACCACAACGTGGCGAATGTCATTCGTGTGGAGGGCGCGCCGGCACGATGCCAGCTGCCTTGCTCAAACACGACGTCGGTTTCCGCGCATTGCCACACACGTGCAATGGCTGCTTCGGCTTGCGCACGAATGTTCTGACACAGATTCTTGATGGCGCTGCCCGCGCCATAGAGCGTGCGCGAACCGCCGGTGCCATTACCAATCAGGCTGCGTGTCGGGTCCCCGGCGCGATAACGGACCTGCTGCGCGCTCAAACCCAATTCGGACTCGATGATGCTGGCAAACGAAGTTTCATGGCCTTGGCCAGAGGCGCCGGTGACACCATAGACATGCAACACGCCCTGGTCATCAAACTCGCCTTGCACCTGGTCCTTGGCGGCTCCACCTGCCCCGGAAGCTTCCAGATACGTGGCCAGCCCGATGCCGCGCAATTTGCCGCGCACCTGGGCCTGTGCCTGACGCTGTGGAAATCCGGCGTAGTCCGACAGCGCCAGCGCCCGGTCCATCACGCGTTCACATTCGCACAGGTCATACACGGTGCCGTTGGCCGTCTTGTACGGGAACTCCGCCGGCGGAATGAAATTCAAGCGGCGCAGGGCCACCGGATCAAAGCCATGCTCATGTGCGGCGTAATCCACCAGTCGCTCAATGGCGTAGGCGATGTCGGGACGCCCCGCCCCCCGATACGCCGACATGGGCGTGGTGTTGGTGTAGACCAGGTCAGAGCGCATGTACAGCGCCGGCACCTTGTACACGCCCCCCATGGTGACTGACAGGTTGCGTGTGCCAATGAAGGTGCTCATGTAGGCGTTGTACGCCCCCAGATCCACCTGGTCATGAAAGCGCAGCGCCAAAATCCGGCCTTGCGCATCGAGGGCTACCTCGCCATTGAGCACCAGGGCACGTCCATGCCAATCACTGACGAACACCTCGGAGCGCGAACCCACCCAACGCACCGGCCGCTTGAGCACGCGCGACGCAATCACCACGCCCACGTGTTCAGAGAAAGCGCCGCCACGAATACCGAATGATCCACCCACATCGATGGTGAGAATTTCAAATTGATCCGCCGACATGCCCGTGGACTGGGACAAAAAGCCCAGCATGCCCAGAATGCCTTGCGTGGGCGTGTGCACGCGAGTACGGTTTTGCGCCTCGTCGTACAC
>VEQI01000093.1 GCA_018883305.1 Limnohabitans sp.
CCGCCAGTACCTGAGGCACGCGCTGAATCAAAGGCGCCACCACCTCACGCCGATCCAGCGTGGCCGATGCAAAAGATGTTGTGGTCATGCGTTGCTCCTCAATCCTTGATCCACTGCTTGCGACCGATCAGGCGCTGCGACAGCAACACCGCCATCGACTCACCCGCCATGAAGGCCGAGTCCAGCGCGGCCGCCACGGTATCTTCCACCTCTTCCGCACGGTCAGCGCGCTGCACACGAATGCCCATCAGCTCCATGGAGGCCTGAGTGGCTTTGCTCATGGGCGTTTGCCACGGGTTGAACTCCGCGTATTCGCCACGCATGGTCACCAGGGTCAGGAACGGAATGCGGCAGCTTTGCAGAATGGACATCATGTTGATGCAGTTGCCCACCCCCGAGCTTTGCATCAGCAGCACGGAACGCTGACCGCCCAGCCAGGCGCCCGTGGCCAGCGCCACGCCTTCCTCTTCGGTGGTGAGCACCACAGCACGCATGTCGGGGTCGGCATGCACGCGCCGGATCACATGGGCGTGTCCGGCATCGGGCACATAGCCCACTTGCTGGATCTTGCCGCGCTTGAGCACTTGATAAATGGCCTCTTGCCAGGCCGGGGGCGTTGCGACGCTTGTTGTCATGGTCACCTCAATCCACTACCAGTTTGATTTGTTTCACCACCGCTTCAAAGCCGTCCAATTCCGAACGGATTTGAGCGGCCATTTGCTCCGGCGTGTTGCCCACGGGCTCGGAGCCTGCTTCCAACATTTGCTTGCGCACATCGGGTTGCTGAATGATGCGCACAATTTCTGCATTGAGCTTTTGCACGATGGGCGCTGGCGTGGAAGCAGGGGCCAGCAAGCCAAACCAGGTGCCCACATCAAACCCGGGCAGAATGGTCTCAGACAACGAGGGCACGTCCGGCATGGCGGAGGAGCGCTTGGCCGTGGTGACCGCCAGCGCCCGCACCTTGCCCGCTTTCACTTGCGGCAAGCCTGAGCTGACGGTGTCAAACATCAACTGCACCTGGCCACTGAGCAAATCCGCCACTGCCGGCGCACTCCCCTTGTAGGGCACGTGCACCAGTTTCACACCTGCCTTGAGGTTGAACATTTCACCAATCAGGTGATGTGCGGTGCCAGCGCCTGCAGAGCCATAGTTGAGCTTGCCGGGTTGCGCCTTGGCCAAAGCCAAAAATTCCTGGATGTTGCGCGCGGGCACATCGGCATTCACCACCACCATGTTGGGCACCATGGCCACCACGGTGATGGGAGCAAAGTCGCGGTCTATCTGGTAGTTGAGTTTGGCGTAGACCTTTTGCGCAATGGTGTGATGGGCTGCGCCCATGAGCAGGGTGTAGCCATCACCGGCCGACTTGGCCACCAGGTCAGCCCCCAGGGTGGCGCCGGCACCGGGTTTGTTTTCGATCACCACTGGTTGCCCCCAGGACTGGGTCAAGCGCTGGCCCACCAGGCGTGCCAGCATGTCGGTGGTGCCACCCGGGGCAAACGGCACGATGATTTTGATAGGCCGATTGGGGTAATTGGCCGCCGCTTGCGCGAAGGCGCTCACCGCGCCAACCGACATCGCCAGTCCCAGCAGGGCGCGGCGTGTCCAATGGGGTGTCCAGGTTCTCATCTCGTTTCTCCTCTCAGAATCATCACACAATGCGTTGACCATACTTGGCCAGAGCGGCCTTGGACAGCGTCAGACCCAGTCCGGGTTCTTGATTCAAGGTCAGCACCCCCTGGTGAATGCGTGGCGGGTTTTCATACAACTCGGCCTGCAAGGGATCACGCTCCGGATCGGTGAACGCTTCCACAATGCAGCCGGCCGGGCTGGACGCCACGATGTGCGCGTGAATGAAGCAGTCGTGATGCGGCGCCACTTGCACATGGTTGAGCTCACACAAACCGGTCAACTTGCGCCCTTCGGTGAAGCCGCCCATCATGGTGCAGTCGAATTGCAAGATCTGGATAGCCTGCTCTTCCAGCATGGCACGGCAGCCGTAACTGGTCATCTCGCTCTCGCCGCCTGAGAGCGGGATGCGGGTTTTCTGAGACAACAGCTTGAGGCCGCGCCGGTCGTCCTCCCAACGCACAGGCTCTTCCAGCCAGCGCGGATTGAGGCACTCCAGCCGCCGCGCCGCGTCGATGGCCGTGGGCAAGTCCCACGCGCGGTTGGGGTCGATCATGAAATCACATTCCGGACCAATCACCTCGCGCATCACCGCCATGCGCTCCACGTCCTCTGGCACGGGCAGGCCACCGGCTTTGGCCTTGAAGCCGGTGTGTCCCTGGTCCAGCAGCATGTGCATCTCATCGCGCAACTCCGCCAGGTCCTTGCCCTCGCGGTAGTAACCGCAGGTTACATAAGCAGGCACTTCGTCTCGATAGCCCCCGAAGAGTCGGTACAGCGGCAAGCCAGCGGCTTTGCCCACAATGTCCCAACACGCAATATCGACGGCAGCGGAGATGCGGATCAAGGCCTCACGTGACCAGCCACGTTCATTGGCCACACGGCTGGTGGTGAGCCCAAACAGCTTTTGATACAGGCGCTCTGGCGCCAGTGCGTCCTCGCCCAGAATTTGCTCGGCCAATCCACCTTGCCACGCCTTGATGGCGAAGTCGATGGGGGTGTAGCTGGTCGCCAATCCAAAGCCTTCGATGCCCTCGTCGGTATAGAGTCGAACCAGAATTTCGTTGGCCGTGGGCACAATGAAATGACTGGTCCAGTGAGGACGCTCGGGTGCAGGCGCGCGCAGCGCATAAACCTCGAGTCGGTTGATTTTCATGTGGTCTCCTGTCTGTCCCAGGCCCTGATGTGGCGTCAGCATAGCGCACGCCCAGGTCCGGTTGGGCCCATTGTCAACATAAAAGTCCGTCATGGACTTCACCAAGTTGACTCAAAGCGCTGGCCAAGCCGTTAACATCCAGGCACCAACCACCATGTGCCTTCACCAGATTTTCGCCCTATTGCCTGTCTGCCAAACCTGGGGCGGGACGCGTGAGTCTGCGCCGGCGTCTGCGGCGAATGTTTGTGAAATAGGGGCACGCCAAGGAGGGATGGCGCCGCTGCTCGCAGGTCTGCTGCTTTCACTCAGCGTCACTGCTGCCCAGGCCGACTGGACTTTCTTGGCTGTCAAAGATGGCGTCACCCATATGGTGGACCGAAGCACCATTGCCAGCGCGGGGCCCTACAAGCGGATCTGGATGTTGCAGAACTACCCCATGCCCATTGCGTATGGGGTGCAATCCATTGCCATGCTGATGGAGGTGGAATGCCCCAAGTACCGCGTGCGATTCAACCAGATGCTGGCTTATGCGGGTCAAAGCCGAACCGGTACGCTGTTGGAAACCATCAGCCAGCCGGGGCCCTGGGAAGGCATTTCACCCGGACCGTTTCGCAGCGTGTTTGATCTGCTGTGCAGGACCAATGATCCGCGGTATGACACGTCGGTGGTGAAGCCTTGATTCCCCTTTGCACACGCCGCTGATGGGTTGGGCCCACGCTCGGCAGCACGGGCCGCGCGTCAAGGACGCATGACTGCGCGGATGCGATACCGGTTAGCCCACAGATCAGAGACACCTGTGCGGTCTTGATCACGCACATCCGTCAGGCCGTGACGCAACTTGGGAACCACGGTGTAACCCGGAGTGATGTAGTTGTCGGTTTCCTTCACCTTGGTTTCCAGCGCCAAGGCGAATTGATCTCTGCCTCGAATGCTGAGCGGCCCGATAAACCCGCCCTCACGCGGCCCCAGAGGGAAGGTGATCTCCACGCCAGCAAATCTCGTGCGCGGCATGGTGACGTGATCAATAGACTGAGAGTCCTTGTAGTACAAGGTCAGGCGCTGATCACCAAACCAGTGGTGGCTCATGTAACGATTGCCCCGGTCACCGTTATAGAAGTCCCCACGCGTGACATCCACAGACCAAAAGCCCGGCACGATGCTGTAGCGCGCAGACACCACCCGAGGCCGGTGCAGTTGTATCTCCTGTCCGGGCAAACGGGTTTCATAGTTGCCGGCAATGCCTTCCAAACGCCAGCGACCCATCGGGCTCAACCAGTTCAGATTGAACTGACGCCCCCAGTCGGTGGGGTTGATATACCCTTGGGACAATTGGATCCAGCTGCCTTTGTAGAGAGGCGCCTGGTAGCTCACCACGTTGGCCTGCACCTGTGACAGGAAGCGGTTGTTGTACCAATAGCCTTCCGGCTTTCCATAGTCATCCGAGTTGGACAGGGGATTGGTTCGATTGCCTTGCCACAGCAAGCCCTTGGCCAACGGCACTTCCCAGCCAGTATCTGCCGCCAGAGAATAATCGGTCAAACCATATTCCGTGCCCACGGAATAGCGCAGGCCCAGGCCAAGTTCCACACGGGGATGCAACCAGTCCGAGTTCGCTCCTTGGACGATCCATTCAGACACACGCGGCAATTCAGCGGCCGAGCGCAGTAACAAGCTGGGACGCCCAGCACACTCATCTGCCCCATCCCTGAAACGTTCCGCGCATTCACGGGTGGTGTACAGATTGATCACGGGTTGGTGCAGGTATGTCAGGGTGAGCCACAAGGCATCACTCGGCTGGCCCGGCACACGCAGCCAGTTGGACAAAGCCGCGCCCAGCGCGTCGGCACGGCTTTGTCGCCAACCCACGGGTTCCGCTTGGACCCACAAGGCCCTGTCCTCTGTGCGAGCAACGCTGATGTGACGGAATCCGTTCTTGAAGAAGGCGTCCAACAAGGGGTCGACGTCCATGGCGGCCACGGGTGCCGACATGGGTGGGGCACCGGCTGCTTGCAACGCACCGTCTGGCGTGATGCGCGGTGGTTGGGAATTGGCCATGTCCAGCCCAGATCGAGCGGCAGTCAGTTTGCCAGCGCCAGCATCCAGCTGAGCTTCGTACTCGCGCGCTTGGACCAGCGTCTTGGACGGCTTTTCAAAAGGCGCGCCATCACCGCGGGCCGACACGCCTTGCAATTTGGCGTCATGATCAAACGCCCAGCGTAACCCCAGGGTGATCTGATTGGTCTGCAAAGCGTCATCACCCGCGAACTTGCGACTGAGCGTGGCCATCACGTCCACACCACGCGCCACCGGCTGTACCAGACTGGCGCCATAACGCCGCTGTCGATGATCGTCTTCCACCGACAGACGGACTCGATCCGTGAGGTGAAGCGTGCCGCTGTAAAAGCGCCCATTCAGCAAAGCTGTGGCGCTGGTGGGACGCGCATACCCCAGACTCCATTCCAGGTATTGCCAGCGTGAAGTGACCACACCATAGTTTTGCTTGAAGTTAGTGGCCGCACCGCCATAGTCCGTCACACCCACGGCCAGACGCGTGTCAAGGGGCAGGCGAACAGGAAACTGATATTTGCCATTGAAGGACAAGTCGCGCGTCCAACTGCGGCAGTTGTCGGCGTATTGGTTGCACTCTGTGTCACCGTCATAGGCCAAGCGGCCGGTGAACTCCAACCCAGGCAGAGCGCCAAAGCCGATCAAGCGAGAGCCAGAGTAGCCCACACCGGGCCACTTGCGAGCGAATTCAGGATTGTTGTTGGCGAAGCCAAGGTCTAACGACCCCGTGGGCACCACGTCGGCACTGGGCGCGTTAAGTACCGAGGTGAAACCGCTGGGGGCCAGTTGTGCCACACTGCTACTTGCATAAAGAAATAGCCCTACGCCAATCAACGACTGGGGCAGAAAACGAAAACGACTCATAAACGCAACCATTACACCCTCACCAACAAAAAGCGGAGCCGAAGCTCCGCATTTTTGCTAGATCAAAACAAACGGATCAAAGTGAGCCGTTCGTGCCGCCGGTAGACCCCGTCGAGCCAGTAGAACCAGTGGGCTTAGTGCCAGCAGCGATGGTGGACGTCACGGCGGTCACCGCGGTGCTCAGCTGGGTTGCAGTAGGAGAAGTGATCGGTGCAGCGATAGTCAGCCCGATACTAGACGCGTTGCTGGTCAGCGCTGCGTTGATCGTATTGATGGCCGAGACATTGGAAGCGGCAACGCCAGTCGTCAAAACCGTTGCTGCCAGAGATGTTGCTTGTGCCAGTGCATCGCCTGCTGCAGGAACGATTTTTGCCAGCAAGCGGCCATAGGTATCGGTTGGCAACGGGTTGGCCAAAGTAGCGGGCACTGGGGCTGCCAGCAAGTTGGTATTAGCGGGCAATCCCACAAACAGGTTGGTTTTAGCGACCGCAGTGTAGATGGCGGTCGCAGTGAGCGGCGTGGACAACGCAGAACCCGTCAATGCAGATGCGTCGATACCAGCAAGCTTAGCAGCCATGTTGGACAGCGAAGAAACACCCACCGAACCACCGGAAGTAACTGAAGGCGCAAATGAGAGCAGAGAGGTGGACGTGCCAGCAGGGGCCGTCACCTCCGCATTTGTACCTTCGTTGAAGTAGATGACCCCAGGTACGATGGAAACTTTAATAATCACAGGCGTGCCTGGAGCGTACCCACTCAAAGAAACGCGAGCTTTGCCCGCGCTTGAGGAAGTCTTAGCGGCAGTGGTACCCGTACCCAACAAGGCACCAGAAGCGTTGTAAACGCTGACAGGTGCACCGTAAACAATACCCAGTGCCGGCGTGACATCCAAGTCGGTAATTGAGCCACTGTCAGAACTAGAACAAGCACCCAGAACGGCCGCAGCCAACACAGAAGATGCCAACGCAATTCGACGGGTAACACGAGAAGAGAACATGAAAAACTCCAAAAGAGAAGAGGAAGCCTACTGGTGGATGAAATCATTCTAATGCATGGATACGCAAAAGTATAAGAATCCAACGCAGCAGGAGAAAAAATTTGAATCAGTTTTGCCCAGGTGGCAGCACGCCTGAAGATAATTCAATTAATACTTTATCAGCAGATTTAGAGGGATTGAATATAGGGAAAACCCTTTATCCGCCGTTGAGACCGTTTTGTTTGTGCGGTAACAGCCAACGACAGGCATTTTCGCGACACACATGCTGCTATGTCGATGTGGATTAACGTCGGTTTTTGTTGTCATTCACGGATGCTGCGGAGGCAGTTTGCGTTGATCGCTGTTCTCGTCCCCTGGTCCGACCAGCGGTTGGTCGTCTGAATCAGGGGATGCATCAGCATCGCCCCCCTCCTCCGGCTTGGGCATGCGCAACCTCGCCTGCCGGTCCGCAATGTCCTGTTGCACCCATTTGTCATGCAAATGTTTGGCTGTGGCCAGCGCACAGGCGAATTCCATGCCGGCCTGGAACAGGAACATGGCCAGGCGGCCCTCGATGGTGTACTGGTAATCTTCCACCAGGTAGGGCGCAATGAGCGCCATGAATCCAAAGACCAGGGCAAACAGCAGGTAGGGGGCTTCAATCCTTTTCATGCGAGGGTTGAGAATATAAAAGGCCTCAGCGCACCGTCACGCCCAGTAAAAAGTCCGACAGCATCTGGTTGAACAAAGCGGGCTCCTCCAGGTTGATGCCGTGCCCGCTGGCCGGGAAAATGCCCAGCGCCGCACCTGGGATGGTGCGCTTGAGCATCAGCGACGGCTCCAGACAGGGTTCATCCTCATCGCCACAAAGGATCAGGGTGGGCACCGCCACGCGGGCAATTTGCTCGGTCAGTTTGTACAAGCTGGGGCGACGTCCCTGGTAACCCCGGGCCGTGAGTGAGGAGCCGGGCGTGGAGTGCTCACCCATCATGCGGGCAAATTCTTCAAAGCCACGCGGATCCTTGCGTTGGAAAGCCAGCCGGGTGGGTCCCAGACTGTAGGTTTTGGCCACCTCGGCCATGCCTTCGGCCATGATGCGGTCGGCCAGGGCCACGGACTCTTTCTGGAAGCCTTCATAGGCATCGGGGTGCGAACCCGTGCCCACGCCGGCCAGCGTGAGGGACAGGGCACGGCTGTTGGCGCGATCCGTGGCAAATCGCATGCCGAAATGCAGGGTGGCAAAAGCGCCCATGGACAAGCCCACCACGTGCGCACGGGAAATGTTCAAGCCATCCAGCACACAACGAATGTCCTCACTCACCCGATGTTGCGAGTAATCATCTGCACTGGTGGGCACATCCGATGGCGTGTAGCCGCGCGCGCTGTAAGCGATGCAACGAAAGTTGCGAGAGAAGTGCCGCATCTGCGGCTCCCAGCTGCGATGGTCCCCCGCGTATTCATGCACGAACACAATGGGCGTACCCTCACCTGCGGACTCGTAGTACAAATTGACGCCGTCGTCGGTCTTGATATATGGCATGGTGGCTCCTCTCCTGCAATGTACCCGCACCACGCGCCCTGCAGGCGGCCGCGTCGTGCCCATGGGGCAAGTGTAGAGGGCGCGCCCATGCCGGACAGGTGCTTTGGTGACTCGCTGCGTATTTTCTGTGGTTCAATTCATTCCCTCAAGACACAGGGGTTCTCCATGGATTTAGGCATTCAGAATCGACATGCACTGGTGTGCGCCTCCTCCCAAGGCATTGGCCTGGCCTGTGCCACAGCGTTGGCCAGGGAAGGCGCCCAGGTGGTGATCAATGGGCGCGATGCCAGCCGTCTTGCACAAGCGCAAGCCCTGATCAAGCAGAAAACCGGTCGAGATGTCCGTGCGGTGGTGGCCGACATCACCACGGATGCGGGCCGTCAAGCCCTGTTTGACGCGTGTCCCCAGCTGGACATCCTGATCAACAACAATGCTGGCCCTCAGCCTGGCAAACTGGCCGACTGGGACCATGACGCCTGGATTCGCGCGCTGGAGGGCAATATGCTGGCGCCCATTCTGCTGATCCGTGGTTTTGTGCCGGGCATGCGTGAGCGCAAGTTTGGCCGCATCGTCAACGTCACCTCCGCGATGGTCAAGAGTCCGCGGCCACACCAAGCCTTGTCCACGTCAGCGCGCACGGGCCTCACAGCCTTCAGTAAATCGCTGTCTTTCGAGGTGGCCGCAGACAACGTCACCATCAATAACGTACTGCCCGAGCGCATCGACACGCCTCGCCAGGAATTTCTGGCTCGTCGCCAAGCCGAGATCAACCAGATCAGCTACGAAGAAGCACGCGCCAAATTCGCCAGCTCCATTGCCGCCAAGCGTTTTGGCACGCCAGAGGAGTTTGCCGATGCGGTGGCGTATTTGTGCAGCGCGCAAGCCGGTTTTATTTCAGGCCAGAACCTGCAACTCGACGGTGGGTCTTATCCCGGGTTGATGTAAGGCCGCCTCAGTCGCCACAGCATGATCAGCGGCCAGCCAGCGACACCACATCCCAGCGCCACCACCAGCGCCTGCGGTGACAACGCCGCCAATTGAAGCGCTTGCGCACTCCAGGGCCAATAAATGCCCAACAGCATGGCGGACAACGCTGCCAGCGTGACCCAGCGCGCTGTGGTGTTGCGTGAGCGGGGCCAGCGCCCAGGGCCCGACGAACGGTTGGCAGCAATCAGCACCCCATTGGCTGCCACCAACGAGACCAGCACCATGGCACGTTGCATCTCAACGGTGATGCTCTCCACGGTCAGGGGCCAGCATCCCTGGATCAACCCCGACCAAGAAGACCAGTGATAGCTCAGCCATAAACCCGCCAACACCACCAACCCCTGAAGGGTGGCATCCAGAAATTCTCTTCGCCCCAACAAGGGCGCCTGCGTGTCTCGTGCCGGGCGTTGCATGACCTGCGGGTCTTCAGGCTCGTTCTCGAACGCCAGTGAACAAGCCGGATCAATAACCAGTTCCAGCAAGGCGATGTGCAGCGGCAGCAACAACGGCGGCCACGACAACAACATGGGTAACAGGGCCACGCCGGCAATCGGAATGTGCACGGCAAAGATGTAGGTCATGGATTTGCGCAAGTTGTCAAAGATGCGCCGCCCCGTGCGAATGCCCCTCACCATGGAGGCAAAGTTGTCATCCACCAGCACCAGATCCGCCGCCTCACGGGCCACATCCGTGCCGCGCTGCCCCATGGC
>VEQI01000094.1 GCA_018883305.1 Limnohabitans sp.
GGTTTGGACTGGCCGAGTGTGATCCGCTGTTTGACGAAGGCATGCTGTACGCGGATCAACTGCGGCATCATGGCGTTGCCGTGGATCTGAACATTTATCGCGGCGTGGTGCATGGCTTCATCCAGATGGGTCGTGCCTTGCCCGAGGCCTTGCAAGCCGTGCAAGACGCCTCGCAAGCGCTTCGTGCAGCCATGCACATCCCCTTGTGAGAGGCACCCACACATGGACACTTTCACACAACCATTTCAGACTCTGAAGACGAGTGAAAACAAGGGTGAGCCCGCTGGGGAGCTGCATCTGGGACCATGGGCTCTTCTGCGTGAGACGGCAGGCCAGGTGCGCACCCAAGTCTTCGTGCATGAACAAGGCATTGCGGCCGAACTGGAATGGGATGACATGGACGAGCGCTGTGTGCATGTGGTGCTGTTTGACCCTCATCACCAACCCGTCGCCACGGCACGCTTGCTGCCCAGTGCGGCGGGCGTCAGTGTGATTGGTCGTGTGGCCGTGTTGAAACCCTGGCGCGGACAGCACGCGGGGTTTGCCGTCATGCGCGCCTTGATTCGTGTTGCCGCTCAACGCGGTGACCATACCGTGCGCTTGCATGCACAGCAAAGCGCTGCAGGCTTTTATCAGCGGCTGGGCTTTCACACCGAGGGCGAGCCCTTTGATGAAGTGGGCATCCCCCACGTGACCATGGTGTGCGGCGATCTGTCCCAAGCATAGCCGCCGCACAGCTTTGAATGGCGATGGCGGCCCCTACAACGGCTCCACCCGTGAAAGATCGGGCTTTTGCAGCCAGTCACTGAATTCATCGGCCAATTGCTGGGCCATCGAGGTGGCTTGTGTCCACACTTTCACGCGCGTGGAAAAATCCTTGGCGTAGCGGGTGAAGTCCGTGCGGTCAGGCAATTTGCCGTTGGGCAATCGGGCCACCCACTCGGCGGATGGCGCCAGCACCAGCACCTGATCCAGAAACGGCGTGAACGCGTGGCGCCAACGCAAGGCCTTGTCCAGCCAGCCCGGCACCACGTGTTGCTGAAAGTGCGGGTACAGCACCAGGCCATCCACGGCGCGCGTGTCCAGGTGCAGGTGATAGTCTGAAATGCCGCCATCCCAGTAAGCGCCCCTTGGCGCTCCCGCGATGTCATGCACCGCCTGCAAGACAAAAGGAATCGAGCAACTGGCTTGCACTGCTGACATGAAATTGTCCTCGCTCAGCGGGACTTGCTGACTGGGATAGTCGTGCGTATCAAAGGGTAATGCCGCGGTTGCCACACCGTCACGGCTGGAAAACACCACGCGCTCCAGCCAGTGCCCCATGGCATGGCGATGCACCAGGTTGGTCAAATAGGCGCCGGCATAGCCCACCGGGGTGCGCCAGGGGCCATCTCGATGCAGCACACCGCGTCCACGCGTGGTCATCACATGCAGGCGATAACGGGGATGTGAGAGCACCTCCTCCAGGCGTCCACCATAGTGTGATTGCAAGCCTTGGGCAAACGCGTGACTGACCTGGGCGGCCGTGGGGCGCGACCGTCCGGGTTCGGGTTGGTAATCCTGATGGATGTAATCGTGCTCTAAACGAGCAAAGGCAGGTACGGGGTTGCGCAGACAGGCCGTGGCCATGCGCCAGGCGCCGATGGAGGCGCCCACCAGATCGATGGGCTGCTGTCCGTGTGGCAACCACTCGCCAAACAGAAACCGATCCAGGGGGCCGAGGATCAAGCCCTTGGGGCCTCCGGCTGCAGCCTGGATGACGCGCACATCCTTTGCACTCAGTCCATGCTGCGCCAGGTGACGTCGAGCCACAGGCCCAGCATACAGACGCAGCGCGGCTTTCAAAGGCGTCAGCCCTTGTTCTTGAGCGCTTGCAGACGCGCAAAAGCCGATGCCATAGCGGAACCGGCAGGCGCATCCTGATGACGCCCTCCACCTGTGGCACCCTGACGCGACGGCGGTTGTGCGTAGCCACCTGCACCTCGTGCGCGATGATCGCGCGGCGCCTGTTCGAATCGATTGCCACCACCGCTGCGTGTCCGGTCAGACCCACGCTCACCACCAGTGTCAAGCTTCATGGTCAGACTGATGCGTTGGCGCGCCAGGTCCACTTCGAGCACACGCACCTTCACCACATCGCCCGTCTTGACCACTTCTCGGGCATCGCTCACAAAGCGGTTGCTGAGCTGGCTCACATGAATCAAGCCGTCCTGGTGCACGCCCAGGTCCACAAAGGCACCAAAGGCAGCCACGTTGCTCACCGTGCCCTCCAGCACCATGCCCTCCTTGAGATCCTTCAGGTCTTCCACGCCTTCATTGAAGCGTGCCACCTTGAAGTCAGGGCGCGGATCGCGACCCGGTTTTTCAAGCTCGGTCAAGATGTCACGCACCGTGATCACACCCACGGTGTCATTGGCGAACAGCTCGGGCTTGAGGGTGCGCAGCATGTCGGCACGGCCCATCAGGTTTTGAACGGGCTGTGCTGCATGGGCCAGGATGCGCTCCACCACAGGGTAGGTCTCCGGGTGAACACCCGTCATGTCCAGCGGGTTATCTCCGCCACGGATGCGCAGAAAGCCTGCGCATTGCTCGAAGGTCTTGGCGCCCAGGCCTGGCACTTTCAGCAGTTGTTGACGGTTGGCGAAAGCGCCCTGACTCTCACGCCAGCGAACCAGCGAGCGGGCCGTGGCCGTGCTGAGCCCGGAGACACGAGACAACAAGGGCACGCTGGCTGTGTTGACATCCACCCCCACCGCGTTCACGCAGTCTTCCACCACCGCGTCCAGCGTGCGCGCCAGGTCACCCTGGTTGACATCGTGCTGGTACTGCCCCACCCCAATGGACTTGGGATCAATCTTGACCAACTCGGCCAGGGGATCTTGCAAACGTCTGGCGATGCTGGCGGCACCGCGCAGGCTGACGTCCACATCCGGCATTTCCTGGCTGGCGTACTCCGATGCGCTGTACACCGAAGCGCCGGCCTCACTCACCACTACCCGTTGAATCTCCAGATCCGGCTTGATGGCTTTGAGTCGTTGAATCAAATCGGCCGCCAGCTTGTCCGTCTCACGACTGGCTGTGCCGTTGCCGATGGCAATGAGGTTCACGCCATGCTGCGCGCAGAGTCGACCCAAGGCATGCAATGAGCCTTCCCAGTCCCGGCGAGGCTCATGTGGAAACACCGTGGAGGTGTCCACCAGTTTGCCAGTGGCGTCCACCACCGCCACTTTCACACCCGTACGAATGCCGGGATCCAGCCCCATGACCACACGCGGACCCGCCGGTGCGGCCAGCAACAGGTCACGCAGGTTGTCGGCAAACACCTTGATGGCCACTTGTTCGGCGGACTCACGCAGTCGACCCAACAGGTCACGCTCGATGGAGAGGCTCAGCTTCACGCGCCAGGTCCAGGCCACACATTTGCGCAGCAGATCATCACTGGGCCGCGCTTGATGCCGCCAGCCCAGGTGTAGCGCAATGCGCCCCTCTGCCAGGCTGGGTTGACCAGGTTCCGGCTCCTCGGCCTGCACCAGTTTGGCTTCCAGGATGTCCAGACTACGGCCACGGAACACCGCCAGGGCACGGTGTGAAGGCACGCGATGAATGGGCTCTTCGTAATCAAAATAATCGCGGAATTTGGCGTTGTCGGCATGCTGCTCGTCCTTGCCTGGTGCCAGGCGGCTACGCAGATACCCGTCTTCCCACAGCCACTCGCGCAACGATTGAACCAGCGCTGGGTCTTCCGCCCAGCGCTCGGACAACAGGTCACGCACACCGTCCAGTACCGCCAGCACGGTGGAAAAATCGGCGCCTTCCACGGTACCCGCCGGCTTCACATAGGCTTGCGCCTCTGCCTGCGGGTCACGAGTGGGGTCCCCGAGTAACAGGTCTGCCAACGGTTCCAGGCCTGCCTCACGGGCGATCTGTCCCTTGGTGCGACGTTTGGGCTTGTAGGGCAGGTACAAGTCCTCCAATTCCTGCTTGGTGGCCGCAGACAAGATGGATGCGCGCAAGGCGTCGGTCAGCTTGCCCTGCTCCGCAATGCTGTTGAGGACGGTCTCGCGGCGTGCTTCCAGCTCACGCAGGTAGGACAGCCGGACCTCCAGTTCGCGCAATTGCGCATCGTCCAGGCCGTCGGTGGCCTCTTTACGGTAACGGGCAATGAATGGCACGGTGGCGCCACCGTCAAGCAAGTCGACGGCCGCCTTCACCTGCTCGACACGCACCTTCAATTCGGTGCCGAGTTGGTCAAGAATGGAATGCATAAATCAGAAAAATACAACAACTCGCGCCCAGTGGCGCGAACCCGGGAGTCTACGGCACTCACGCCTCTCTCAGGGCTTGACGGAGGTTCTCGCCGATCTCGGGACGCTCGGCAAACGGGTCGGGCGGATTGTGCCCGGCCACGATGGCTTCCATGCGACGTTGCACATTGCCCAAGGCCTTGGGGTGGCTGTAGACGTAGAACTGGTCGTCTTCCATGGCTGTGAAGACCCGGCTGGCCACCTCCTCGGCGCTGATCTTGCCACTGCCCACGGCCTTGTCACTCATGGCCTGGCCAATTTGCTGGCTCTTGGTCGGGGCTTCATGTCCCATGTGCTCTGGCCGATTGCGATGACTCTGGCTGATGCCCGTGGGCACAAAGTACGGGCACAGCACGCTGGCGCCAATTTGCTGGGTGACCAGGTGCAAATCCTGATAGAGCGTCTCGGTCAATGAGACCACCGCATGCTTGCTCACGTTATACACCCCCATGTTGGGCGGCGTGAGCAATCCTGCCATGCTGGCCGTGTTGACGATGTGCCCTTGATAGGCCGAATCTTGACGTGCTGCCTCCAGCATCATGGGGGTGAACAGGCGCACACCATGAATCACCCCCCAGAGGTTGACACCCAGCACCCAGTTCCACTCGTCCAGGGAGTTCTCCCACACCAGGCCGCCAGAGGCCACACCGGCATTGTTGAACACGAAATGCGGAGCTCCTAAAGTCTGCTGAACATCAGCGGCCAATTGCTGCATCTGATCGGCGTTGGAGACGTCCACACGTCGTGCCATGAGTTGCGATGTTTGTGGTGCCAGCTCGTCGGCTGCGCGATCCAGGGCATCTTGCTGTACGTCCACCAGCACCAGTCGCATGCCCCGCGCTGCGGCAATGCGCGCGCATGCCAGTCCAAAGCCGGAACCGGCACCCGTGAGGACGGCTGTCTTGCCTTCAAAATGGGTGATCATCTGTTGGCGCTCAAATCAACTTGACCAACTGCTTGCCAAAGTTGCGGCCCTTGAGAAGCCCCAGAAAGGCCTCAGGGGCGCTGTCCAGACCCTCTGCCACCGTCTCGCGTGGACGGAATTGACCGCTGCCCACCAGTTGTCCCAATTCCTGCAGAGCCGCAGGCCAGACGTCCATGTGTTCGCTCACAATGAAGCCTTCTACCTTCAATCGGTTCACCAGAATGAGGGCAGGATAAGCCATCGGCAGCGGCACGCCATCGTAGCCCGCAATCATGCCGCAGACCGCAATGCGAGCAAACGCGTTGGTGCGCAGCATCACGGCGTCCAGCACCTTGCCACCCACGTTTTCGAAGTGACCATCAATGCCGTTCGGACAGGCCGCATGCAGGGCACGTGAAAGTGACACGGCATCCGCATGCTGCTTGTAGTCAATGCATGCATCAAACCCCAAGGTGTTGACCACGTAATCGCATTTTTCCTGACCACCTGCGATGCCCACCACACGGCATCCGCGGGCTTTGGCCAGTGCGCCAAAGGCACTGCCCACGGCGCCACTGGCAGCACTCACGGTCACGGTGTCTCCTGCCTTGGGCGAAATGATGTGAACCAGCCCGTAATAGGCGGTCACGCCCGGCATGCCCACGGCGCCCAGGTAATGACTGATTGGCACCTGGCGAGTGTCGACCTTGCGGATCGCGCCCGGCAAATGCCCGTCCACGATGCTGTAGAGCTGCCAGCCACCCATGCCCACCACGTGGTCGCCCACACGGAATTTGTCACAGCGACTCTCCACCACCTCGCCCACCGTGCCACCGATCATGACCTGACCCAAGGCTTGTGGCTGGGCATAGCTCTTGGTGTCGTTCATGCGGCCGCGCATGTAGGGGTCGAGGCTCAGGTAATGATGTCGAATCAGGACCTGTCCATCCTGCAAAGCAGGCAAGGTTTCCTCGATCATTCGGAAGTTGTCAGCACTGGCCGCCGTTTTCGGACGGTTGTCGAGCACAAATTTTCGGTTGAGTGTCATGATGGGAAATCCTCAATCAGTGGCAATGGGATGGGGCTTGGAAGGCTGGTCACTGCCGGGGCGGCGCGGCACGTAGCGAAAAGTCCCGGTGGCGTGCGCGCAGACCGCGCCTTCAGCATTGATGACACGGGCCTCGACAAACGCGGTGGTGCGTGTGCGATGCAACAGCTTGCCACGTGTGATGAGCGCACCTTTGGCGGGTAGCATGAAGCTGGTCTTCATTTCAATGGTGACAATGCCTTCGGTCTTGTCAATGCTGCGCGCGGCGGTGGCCATGCCAATGTCCAGCAAGGTCATGACCACGCCACCATGCGCCACTTCAAAGGAGTTCATGTGCTCGCGCTTGGGCGTGAAGGCCAGCTCGGACTCGCCGCCTTCGAACCAGTTCATCTGGATGCCCAGCAAATCAATGAAGGGAATTTCCACGCCAAAGGGCAGCGAAGCCGTTCCGGGTGCAGGAATGTTGTTCATGCCATCAACCTCCAGTGATGATGCTCACGCCACCGTCGATGGCCAGCCATTGCCCGGTGATGTGTTTGCCTGCGTCCGACGCGAACAGCACACAGGCCCCCTTCAGATCCTCGTCATCGCCCAGCCGGCCAAGTGGTGCGTGCGCAGCCAGCTTTTCTTCGCCCAGGGCCTTGAGCGTGCCTACGGTCATCTTGCTGGGGAAAAAACCGGGGCACAAGGCGTTCACACGAATGCCGTAGGGCCCCCACTCTGCCGCCAAGGCACGTGTGAAGTTGACCACCGCACCCTTCGAGGTGTTGTAGGCAATGGTATTCATGCCCTTGGGGTTGCCACCCAGTCCGGCGATGGACGCCAGATTGAGAATGCTGCCTCGGCGGCGCGCAATCATGCTGTGCTTGCCGATGTATTGGGACAGCAAAAAATAGCCACGAATATTGAGGTTCATGACCTTGTCCCAGGCTTCCAGCGGATGATCTTCCGCCGGTGCCCCCCAGGCTGCGCCAGCATTGTTCACCAGAATGTCCACCTCACCCAGACGGCGAATGCTTTCTGCCCCCAGGCGGGCAATGTCTTCAGGTTGTCCGCAATCCGCGGCCAGCCAGTCGGCGTCAATGCCTGCGGCTTTCAATTCGACCGCCGCCGCTTCCAGGTCCGAAGCCTTGCGAGAGGTCAACAGCACTTTGGCACCGGCCTCTCCCAACGCGTGGGCCAGTTGCAGGCCCAGGCCACGGGACCCGCCCGTGACCAGGGCGGTCTTGCCGTGCAAGTCCGTGAGTTGTTGAATGGTTCTTGTCATGTCAGGCACTTTCTCCGCAAATACCAGGAGGCAACCGTCGAACCATGGCAGCCTCCACGTGTTTAAAAAGCTTCTTCCGGCATGTCGGCACAGGTGCGGTCGCCTTGTGCGGCCACCTTCAGCCAGGCCCCGATTTTGGGCAGCTCATAGTGAAAGAAGAATTGACAGGCTATCACGCGCCCCGTGTCTGGCGCAGTCCCCCCTCGACTTGACAGCGCCACGTCCAGCCAAGTCCATGCCAGGACCACATGACCAAAGGCCTGCATGTAAGGCACGGCATTGGCCAATACCTGTGAGGGCTCGGTATGAGACCAGGCGTCCCGTGTGGCCAGCAACAACTGATCCAGGGCTGCCGACAGTGCATGTCCCCAACGCACCAGGCGTTCATCATCGCTGGCAAGGGCACGCTGCACCGTGTGCTGAATGCGCTGGGACAGCAGGTTCATGCCTGCGCCGCCCTCCATCACCACCTTGCGGCCCAGCAGATCTTGCGCCTGTATGCCATGGGTGCCTTCGTGGATCATGTTCAGGCGGTTGTCGCGCCAGTATTGCTCCACCGGAAAGTCCCGCGTATAGCCATACCCGCCGTGTACCTGGATGGCCAGGCTGTTGGCCTCCAGGCACCATTCGCTGGGCCAACTCTTGATGATGGGGGTCAGCACTTCGAGCAACAGGCGTGCTTCGCGTGCTTGCTCACGCGTGCCGGTGTGCTGTTCATCCACCAGTCGGGCACCATAGAGCGCCAGGGCCAATGCGCCCTCGCCATAAGCCTTCTGTGCCAGCAACATGCGCTTGACGTCCGCGTGCTCGATGATACGCACCTGCGGTCTGCCGGCGTCCTTGCCGCTGTTGCCCAGCGGGCGGCCTTGGGGACGTTGTCTGGCATAGTCCAGCGAAGCGTAATACCCGGCCAGCCCCAGCATGGTGGCCGCCATTCCGATGCTGATGCGTGCCTCATTCATCATGTGGAACATGCAGCGCAAGCCCTCGCCCTCTGCGCCCACCCGATACCCGATGGCACCGCTGCCTTGCCCGTCCAGGCCTGGGGCACGCACCGGATAACGACCTTCGCCAAAGTTCAACAAGGTGTTGACCGTTCCACGCCAGCCACACTTGTGATTGAGACCCGCCAACGCCACGTCATTACGCTCACCAGTGAGTTGCCCGTCTTCACTGACCAGATGCTTGGGCACAATGAACAGGGAGATGCCGCGCGTGCCCGGCACCAACTGACCATCCGGCCCTGGCACCTTGGCCAGCACCAGATGCACGATGTTCTCGGTCAGTTCATGGTCGCCGGTGGAAATCCACATCTTGCTGCCACGAAGGCGGTAACGCGGGCCCAGCGGGTCATCCTGCCAGCCATCACCATCTGGCGTGGCCCGTGTCGCGATGTCGCTGAGTGACGATCCGGCCTGTGGCTCGCTCAGGCACATGGTGCCTGCAAAACGACCTTCGAATTCGTTCCGGGCAAACACCTCGCGCTGTCGAGGCGTGCCATGCGCCATCAGCAAATTGGCATTGCCCACCGTCAATAAATGCGCGCCGATGCTGATCGAGGCACAGGCAAAAAAGGCATTGGCGGCAGATTCCACCGTGAAAGGCAGCTGCATGCCACCCAGGCCATGGTCTTGCGCGGCACTCAGCATGCCGCTGGCCACATAGGCCTGATGCGCGTCGTGGGTGGCTTGCGGCAAGATCACCCGTTCGCCATCGAACACCGGCTCCTGGGTATCCACGGTGCGGTTATGAGGCGCGTATTTATCCCGAGCGATACGCTCACACGTGTCCAGCACGGCATCGAACGTCTCGCGGTTGTGCTCGGCAAAACGCTCTCGCGAGGAGAGCGTTTGAACCTGCAGCCATTCATACAGCAGGAAATCAAGCGTGGGCCGCAAACTCATGTGCGCCACCCCTCCTCATGGGTACGGCCGTCTTGGATCACAGCACCTCGAACACGCCGGCAGCACCCATGCCGCCGCCAATGCACATGGTCACGCAGACGCGCTTGGCACCACGGCGCTTGCCCTCGATCAGGGCATGGCCTGTCAAACGCTGGCCGCTCACGCCATAAGGGTGACCCAGTGCGATGGCGCCACCGTTGACGTTCAGACGATCGGCCGGAATGCCCAATTTGTCACGGCAATACATGACTTGCACGGCAAACGCTTCATTGAGTTCCCACAGGTCGATGTCGTTCACCGTCAGGCCCAGGCGCTTCAAGACCTTGGGCACGGCAAACACGGGGCCAATGCCCATTTCATCGGGCTCGCAGCCTGCCACCGCAAATCCCAGAAACCGACCCAGCGGCTTCAAGCCACGCTGCTGCGCCAGGGTTTCATGCATCACCACACAAGCGCCCGCGCCATCCGAGAAC
>VEQI01000095.1 GCA_018883305.1 Limnohabitans sp.
GAGCATCATTGCATCCACCGGCGAGAACTTGCTGGCGCAATCGGATTTGTCCACGGGATCACGATCGCGCGTGGAAAAAATCATTCGAGCCAACAAACGTCTGAGTGCCTTGATGGAGGAATATCTTTCCTATGAGCGATTGGTGTCAGATTCAACGGAGCGCGAGTATCAGCCTGTTGATCTGGTGCAAGTGGCACGACGGGTTCGGGCGGACGTCGGTGATGCAGATGGACCGCCCGTCCAGGTGCAGGCGCCGGAGGCCGTGCGCGTGACGGGCGATGCCGAATTGCTCCGCGTGGCACTGCAAAATCTGGTGACCAATGCCCGTCGCCATTCACCGGCTGGCACCGAGGTGGTGGTGCGTGTGAACCGGCATGGGGATCGTGCGGTTGTGATGGTCGAGGATCAAGGCAGCGGTGTGGCGGAGGTTGAGCGAGGGCGGATTTTCAACAAGTTTTATCGCGGCGGCAATGCACTGGGCCAGCCAGGGGCCGGCATGGGCTTGCATCTGGTCAGGTCGATTGTGGAGCAACATCAAGGGGAGGTGACGCAGAAAAACCTCACCCCCCGAGGCTGTCAGTTCATCATCACGCTACCAGCGTGCTGACGCCCCGTGAAGTGGCCACCTGTCCTTTGCTGAAAGCCTCGTGCTGGGCTTCCAGCTTGTCGAGTTCGTACAGGTAATTGACCATCAGCCCCCCGGACTGTTGCAGGCCTTTTTTCGACAAATCGGCGGCCCAGTTGATTTGATGCAGCGTGGCGCCATTGGTCAGGTGGAATTTGGCCACGGCATCGCCTCGTCGCTCATGGGTGTAGTGCATCAGATAAGCCGCGCACAAGCGCATCAGCGCCTGTCGTTGCGCGGGCGCGCACTGCATGGGATGCCAGCCTTCCTTGAGCCGCTCGGACCATTTGCCGTTGCCCAGTCCCAGGGCGGTGACCGCCGCATCGAAGCGTTTGAGTTGAGCAGGCGTGGCGTCAAAGCTGGTGAGCTGCGCGCCTTGGTCCATCCAGGCCGTGAAGCCCGGAATGGGGGAGAGCGTGGAAAAGGTCTTGAGACTGGGTATGTCCTCGATCAGTTTCTGCGCCACCCGCTTGATCAGGAAGTTACCCAGCGACACCCCCTTGAGACCTGGCTGACAGTTGCTGATGGAGTAAAAGATGGCGGTCTTGAAACTTTTCGCTGCGCCCACAGGAGACTTTTTATCAATGAGCACGCCCACATCGGTGGCAATGCCGGGCACCAGGGCCACTTCCACAAAGATGAGAGGCTCGTTGGGCAGTTGTCGGTGAAAGAAGGCGTAACAGCGTCGATCGGGTTGCAAGCGACGACGCAGATCATCCCAGCCATCGATGGCATGCACGGACTCATGCTGGATGATTTTTTCCAGCAATTGCGCCGGTGAGTTCCAGGTGATCTCGTGCAGTTCCAGAAAACCGGGGTTGAACCAGGAGCTCAGCAAGTGGTGCATGTCTGCATCAATGGCGGCCAGGGCCGGGCGACTACCCAATTGAGCCAACAAGGACTTGCGCATCTCGATGATGGCCAGGGTGCCGCGAGGTGCACGGTTGATGCGGCGAAGCAACTCCTGCCGAGCCGGCTCCACGGTTTGAAAGAGCGACATCAGGTGCTGGGCCGTCGGAGCCGCATGGTAAGCCTGCGCCGCCTCAAGCACCTGTTGCGGGTCAGGGTTGAAGTCCTGAGCCAGAAAATCGAAAAATTCCAGTCGATGGGCTGATGTCAATTTTTCATAAAGATCGATCAGCTTGACGGCCATGCTTTGTGCATTCGCCTCGCCTTGGGCGCTCATGAGCCGCTTGGTCGTTTGTCGTGCATGCTCCAGGGTGCGCTGGTCGGTGAATCGCTCAAACATGGGTCATCCTCCACAGGCACAGCATACCGTGTGCCGTGTGTACGTGAAAACCCGATGAATGACGGGATGCCCCTGAGCGTGGCTTAGGCCACGTCGGCGTGATGTTTCAGCAGATCGGTGGGTACCGTTTGAAACGAGGCGCGCACCACTTCGGCAGCGCGCATCACGTGCGCAGTGGACAGCCGCTGCGCTTCTTCGGGCTGGCGGGCCTCGATGGCACGCACCACTTGCTCCAATTCTTCCAGCGTTTGCAAGAGGCGCCCCGGTGAGCCCAGTGACACGCGACGAAAGGCGTTGACCCGGTTGTTCAACTGCGTCAGCAATTCGCCGATCATGCGGTTGCCGCTGCCTTCCATCAGAACCGCGTAAAACGCATTCTTGGCCTGCAACAAGGATTGGGTGGTTTCAGAGGCCTGGGGCGTTCGAAGGTAAGCCAGTGACTCTCGCAGTTGGGCAATTTGCGCTGGACTGGCGTGACGGGCAAATTCGGCACTGGCCAGTCCTTCCAACGCACCGCGGACGGCGTACAAGTCATTGATGTCTTGCAGTGTCAAGGTGGCGACCACCGGACCTTTGTAGGGGATGTTGTTGATCAACCCTTCCGCCTGCAAGTGCTGCAGTGCTTCACGCAACACCGTGCGGCTGATACCCAGGGATTGCCAGAGGTCACGCTCCACCAATTTTTGGCCCGGTGCAAACGCACCCGAAAGAATGGCTTCTCGTAATTTGTCTGTGGCGCGTTGTCGCAACGAGATGACTTCTCGGGACAAATCCATGTCTAGGGTGTTCATGAGCTTGGACATCCAGCGTGGCGTGGTGAAGTGGTTTAGACGTGTTGCACTCAGGTACGTGCCTTGCGGTGCTTGACCCAGCGTGCGTTGTCCTGGCCCAGGCTGGGCGCGGCACGTCGAATGGCGGGCCGAACGCCATTGAGCACAAAGGGGGTGGCATGCACGGGCAGCGTGCGCTCCTCGGGGGTGGTGGTGTCCACCAGCATTTGTCGGTCACGCACATAGGGATGCTGCATGAGGTCGGAGATGTCAAACACCGGGCCGGCGGTGATGTCGCGTTCCTCAAAGAAGTCCAGCGCCTCTTGCAAGGACAGTTGACCCACATGGTTTTGAATCAAGGCATCCAGCGCATCCACGTTGGCAATGCGTGCCTCATGGGTGGAAAAGCGCGGATCGTCCATGGCCTCGGGGCAGCCGATCCCGGCAAACAATCTTGCCAGCGTGCCATCCATGCCGGCGGACAAGGCAATCCAGGTGCCGTCACGCGTTTGATAAACGTTGCGCGGGGCGTGGGTGGGGCTGCGACTTCCGGCGCGCGGATACACCTGACCTGTCACGGTGTACTCGGCGGCTTGAGGGCCCAACATGGCAAACAGCGGTTCAAAGAGCGAGAGGTCCACCTCTTGCACTTCTGGCTGTGCGCAGCGTCGCTGCTTGAGTACCAGGGCATTGGCAATGGCCGCGCCGTAGAGGCCAGCCACCGTGTCCGCCAGAGCGAATGGGGGCAGCACAGGCGGGCGATCCGCAAAGCCGTTCATCGCCGCAAATCCGCTGAACGCCTCGATCAGCGAACCAAAGCCGGGCTTGCCTGCAAAGAGTCCGGTCTGTCCCCAGCCAGAGATGCGCATCACCACCAGTTTGGGGTTGATGGTCTGCAGTTGCGCCCGTGACAAGCCCATTTTTTCCAGCACGCCGGGCCGGAAGTTTTCCACTAGCACATCGGCACGGGACAGCAGGTCTTTGAGCGCCTGCAAGTCGTCTGCCTCGCGCAAATTCAGGGCCACGCTCTGCTTGTTGCGGCAATAGGCCAGCCAGTAGGTGCTGACACCACCGCGTCGCCAGGCGCGCAAATCATCGCCCTTGCCGGGGGATTCGATCTTGAGGACCTCGGCGCCCAGATCGGCCAGCACGTGGGTGAGAATGTTGCCGGAAACCAGGCGTGAGAGGTCAACAACCAGCAGGTCGTTTAAAGGCAGATCGTTCTTGTCCACTAAGGTCATGCTCACTCGGGTTGGATGCCCACGGCCTTGAGCGTGGTCTTCCAGCGCTCCACGTCCTTGGCCAAGCGGGTTTTCAGCGCATCCGGCGTGGCGCGGTCTGCACTCACGATGAGGGCGTTCATCTCGTTGCAACGCTGCACAAACACGGGGTCCACCAGGGCCTGGCGCATGGCGGTAGCCAATTTTTCCACCACGGCGCGCGGCGTGCCACGCGGTGCGTACAGTCCGTGCCACACGGCCAGTTCAAAGCCCGGTACACCCGACTCGGCGAAGGTGGGCACATCGGGCAGCACACCCAGTCGCTGCTTGGTGGCCACTGCAATGGGCTTGAGGTTGCCAGCCTTGATGTGGCCCAGCGTGCTGGCGGGTTGATCGCAAGTGAGGTCCACTTGTTCGCCCAGCAAATCATTGAGTGCAGGTCCTGTGCCTTTGTAGGGCACCGAGGTCCACTTGCCACCGGTGGTGGTTTGCAACAGCAACTCGCACAGTTGCGAGGTGGCACCGGTGCCGGCATTGGCGAAGTTGAGCTTGCCCGGGTTGGCTTTGGAATACGCCAGGATGGTGCTGACCTGCGTTTGCGGCAGGTTCTTGCGGCTGACCAGAATCATGGGCACATCGGCCACTTCGCCAATGGGCTCAAAGCTGGTGATGGGGTCATAGCTGAGCTTGGCGTAGAAAGACGGTGCGCTGGCCTGTGCCATGTTGTTGAACAAGAGGGTGTAGCCGTCATTGGCGGCGCGAGCCACCTTGGCCGCACCGATGGTGCCGCCTGCGCCGCCCACGTTTTCAATCAGCACGGTTTGACCCAGGAACTTGGACATGGTCTGGCCCAAGAGCCGGCCCATCACATCGGTGGAGCCCGCAGGCGGGAAGGGCACCACGATGGTGATGGGCTTGGTGGGAAAGTCGGTTTGTGCGAACACGGGGGCTACGCCCACGGTGCTGGCCAGCAGCAGGCCAGTGGCCATCGCTCGCCGCGTGAGAAGAATGGAGGAGGCGTTCATGCGTTTCATGGATTTGTCCGATCAAGCAAATGAGTCAAAGCCGGTTGAATGAGCGGCCACAGGGCATCCGGGTTTTCAACCATGGGAAAGTGGCCAAAGCCCGCCAGCGTTTCAAACTGCGCGCCAGGTATTTCGGCGGCAATGCGTGCGCTGTCGGCGGGCGTGGCCGAGTAGTCATAGTCACCGGTGAACATCCACACCGGTGTGCGTGCCGTGTCGACGTGGGCGGTGTGGTGGTATGCGTTGTATTCGTCGCTGTAAAAGGCCAGATCGCCGTCGTACACCCCCGGCGCGCCTTGCGAATAAATCCAGGTGGCGTAATCACGTCCGGCGGTGGGACTGGTGGGGCTGAGCAAGGCGCCCACCCACGCGGCGCTCAGACGCGCGCCATGCACCTGCGCATGATGCAGATAGGGAGAGCGTCTGCCGGGTGAGTGATAGGGCGCCTCCAGCAATACGGCGCCATGAAAGCGATCCGGGTGCCGCGCCAGCAAGGCCAGGCCAATGGCCGCGCCCATGGAGCAACCCATCAGGGCCACGCGCTCAAGACCCAGGGCGTCCAGGTAGCGCAGGACCGTGTCCATGTAACGCTGTTCACTCAGACGCCACACCCAGTTGGGCTCACCGGGTGGCAGTGGTGAGCGTCCATGACCCGGCATGTCGAAGCCCAGCAGGTGCCAGTCTCGTCGCAACTCGGGTTGCGCCATCAGGCCGTGCCACTGCCGGGTGTCAGAACCGGCGGTGTGCAGCATCAGCAAAGCCGGGCCCGTGGCTTGACCGCAAGATTCGCTATAGACCCAGGTCTGCGCCGAAGTGCCCAGTGACACATAGTCACCCCGCAGATGCGCCAGTGCGCGTAAATGCGCAGGCACCGGGGCTGCCGTGATGGCGGGTGAACCCACGCGGCGTAACGACTCCAGCAAGCGCTCCAGAAAGGGCAATGCCTGCATCCAGCTCAGCTCTGTGCCCTCGATGCGCAGTGCTTGTGGCAACCGGCGCAATGCCCCGAACGATTGATAGCCCACCGGCGGGACTGGCGAGAGCGCCAACGCCCAGGTCTCGGCGCTGGCGTGGCAGGTCAACTGCGCAGCGCCGGGTGAGCCTGCCCAGAGGGTGATCCGTCCCTCATCTGCAGAACCTGCCGCTCCCCACGCCAGATGCAGGCCCAGCGGGCAACCAGACGCGTCGGCCTGAATGGCTGGCTCGGTCAGGGCCTGCGCCAGGCGTGCAGACAGGGCGGGGACGGTGATGCTCACGATTGCTCGCGCACGTATTGGTACATGGCCGTGTGATCAGCCCCTGGGGCCAGGTGTTTCTCTGCGGCCATCCACGTGTTCAAACAGACCTGCGCAAAGGTATCTGGCGAGTCCATGCGTTCAATGAAGCTCTGCGCGGTCTGCAAGTCCTTGCGCATCAGGCCCAGCGCAAAGCCGGAATTGAACGCGCCAGAGAGCATGAAGTTCTCCACCTTGTGCTCGGTGGTGTTGTTCTTGCCGGTGGAGGCGTTGAACACCTGATTCACCAGATGCGGGTCGATGCCAAACTTCTGTGCTGCCACCAACGCCTCACACACGGCCAGCAAACCACTGGCAGACACGTAGTTGTTGAGGGCCTTCACTGCGTGTCCGGCGCCGGCACTGCCCACATGGACCAAGGTTTTGCCCAGGGCTTGCAACACCGGACGCACGGTCTCGATATCCACGGCTTGGCCGCCCATCATGATGGCCAGCGAGCCATCCACCGCGCGCTTGACACCCCCCGAGACGGGCGCGTCCACGAATTGAATGCCCAGGGCAGAGAGCTTGGCCGCGTTGTCTCGCGAGCACACGGGGTCGGAAGAGCTCATGTCCAGAATCAACTGGCCGGCCTTCATGTGCGTGGTCAGTCCCTGGTTCCACAACAGGTCATCAATGACCTGACTGCTGGGCAACATGAGAATGAGCACATCGACGCCTTGCGCTGCTTGCACGGCAGACGTGGCGGTGTGAAAGCCGCTTTCGCCTTGCAGCGACTCGGCGGCTTGGGGCGCCGGGTCGAACCCGGTCACTTCAAAACCTGCACGCAGCAGGTTGCGCACCATGGGGCGGCCCATTTGGCCCAGCCCCAGAAAGCCAATGCGCTGCTTCACGTCAGATACCCATTTCCTTGAACACTTCCTTGGCCACGCGGAAGCTGTCGATGGCGGCCGGCACGCCGCAGTAGATCGCCACTTGCAGGAACACTTCTTGAATTTCGCTCTTGGTCAGGCCGTTGTTGATGGCGCCGCGCACATGCAATTTGAGTTCATGCGGACGGTTCAGCGCGGCAATCATGGCCAGGTTCAGGAAGCTGCGGGTGCGGCGCTCCAGACCCGGGCGATTCCAGATTTCATTCCAGCAGTACTCGGTGACGAGTTCCTGCATGGGCATGTTGAAGTCGTCGGCGTTCTTGATGGAGTTGTCGACGTACTCCGCACCCAGCACCTCACGGCGGGTCTTGAGGCCTTTTTCAAACGATTCGCGGTTCATGTGTTCTCCTGATGAAGTGAAGTGATGGATACGCCAGCCAGCAGCCCAGGTCCGATGGCCAACGCAAAAAAACGGGTTGAAGATGTGTCAACACGGCGACGTGAATCATACATATTGTCTGACAATAGGTCAATATAATTGACAGATAGTCTGTTGATGCTCAGAATCTGCCGGCTATTCAACCTTTTACATCAGACGAGGAGAGATCATGGAAGCAAAGCGCAACACAAGCGTGTCAACACAGCGCCGTTTGGTGCTGGGTGGTCTGGGGGCGGCGGGTCTGGCCACCGCATTGCCCATGAGCGTGCGGGCACAACCCAAGGCCGTCAACGTGGGTGTCATCCTGCCCTTGTCAGGTGGCAACGCGCAGTTCGGCATCAACTCGCGTCAGGGCATTGAGTTGGTGGCGGATGAAATCAATGCCTCGGGCGGTCTGAAGGGGCTGGGCGGCGCCAAGATCAACCTGGTGGTGGCGGACTCCACCTCCACGCCCACCAACGCCGCCACCGTGGCGCAGCGCATGATTGGCGAGAACGACTGCTGCGCCATTCTGGGCGCGTTTGCCTCCTCGCTCACGCTGGCCATCTCGGAAGTGACCGAGCGTCGGCGCGTGCCACTGATCACCATGTCCTACGCGGATCAGTTGACAGGCCGTGGTTACAAGCACGTCTTCCAGGTCACGCCCAAGGGCAGCGTGATTGGCAAGGCCCAGTTTGACTATGCCGTGGAGTTGGCCGGTGGCTCATCCAAGGTGAACAAGGTGGCCATTCTGTATGAAGACACCGCCTACGGCACGTCCACGGCTTCGGGGTTGCGTGCTGCAGCCAAAGCCGCTGGTGCAGAGATCGTGATGGATGAAGCCTATCCCCTGGGTATCACCGATGTCACGCCGCTCATCAACAAGCTGCGCGCCTCCCGCGCACAGATGGTGTTCCCGGTGTCTTACCTGAATGACAGTTTGCTGATTGTGCGTTCCTTGCGCCAGCAACGGCTGAACATGCCCATCGTGGGCGGCTCTGCAGGTTACGTCATTCCCGACTTTGCCCAGGCCTTGGGAGAGTACGCCGAAGGTGTGTTGTCCATCTGTTCGGCCAACTATGACCTGGACACCAGCATGACCGAGCGTTATCGCAAGCGCTTCAACGCCTTCATGGTGCATGAGGCGGTGGAGCACGCGGTGTCTCTGGATGTGTTGGCGCAGTCCATCAATGCCGCCAAGTCGGCCAAGCCCGAGGACATTGCGCAAGCTATGCGCAGCCAGACCTTCAAGGACGGCTGGGCCAAAACCATGACCAATGGTCAGATCAAGTTTGATGAATCGGGCTTGAACACCTTTGCCGAGCCGGTGATGGTGCAGTGGCAGAAGAAGGAGCTGGTCACAGTGTGGCCCAGCAAGTATGCCAAGGGCAAACTGATTCAACGCCAGGGCTGAGGGTTCGCATGGCACTGTTGCAAGCCATCCTCGATGGGCTCATGCTCGGCGGTGTCTATGCGGTGATTTCGATCGGGCTGACGCTGGTGTTCGGCGTCGTCTCGATCGTCAACTTCGCGCAGGCACAGTTCCTGATGGTGGGCATGTATGTCGCGTATTTCGCCTGGCGGCATCTGGGACTGGACCCCTTGGTGGGGTCGCTGCTGGCGTTTGCCGTGGTGTTCTGTCTGGGCTACCTGATTCAACAGCAGTTGATTCGTCGTGTGCTCAAGGCCCCCGAGGTGGCGCAAATTTTTCTCACCGTGGGCATTCTGATCGTGCTGGAGAATCTGGCGCTCATCAGCTTCGGCTCGGAGTTCAAGTCGGTGCAGGTCTGGTATCAGAACGAAGCGATCGAGTTCTTCGACCTGATTGTCAGCATGCCGTACGCCATCGCGTTTTGCGCCTCGGTGCTGGCGGGGCTGGTGATCTGGTGGGTGCTGGCCAAGACCTGGTGGGGGCGCACGGTGCGTGCCACAGCCCAGGACCCCATGGCCGCCAAGCTGATTGGCATCGACCCGGATCGGGTGTATCGCCTGGCCTTCGGTTTGGGGGTGGGGCTCACCGCGTTTGGCGGCGCCATCATCCTGCCTTACCTGACCGTGTCACCGGCTGCCGGTGAGCAGTTCGGTGTCTTGATGTTCACCGTGGTGGTGCTGGGCGGCCTGGGCAATGTGCTGGGTGCCGTGGTGGGCGGGTTGTCCGTGGGCATCATTCAATCGGTGTCTGGCTTGTACTTGCCGTTGCAATTGCAGAACCTGGTGCTCTTTGTTGTTTTCATCTTGACCCTGGCCCTGCGTCCGGAAGGTCTGTTGCGTCACAAGTCATGAATCGAAACACTTCACTCATTGTGCTGGCCGTGGCGGGCGTGTGTGTCTTGCCCTGGCTGGTTTCCGAGAACGGTTATCTGCTGCGCGTGATGACGCTATTGCTGCTGTTTGCTGCCATGGCGCAAAGCTGGAACATCGTGGGCGGCCTGGCCAATCAAATTTCACTGGGGCATGCGGCCTTCTTCGGTCTGGGGGCCTACAC
>VEQI01000096.1 GCA_018883305.1 Limnohabitans sp.
TGGCTACACCGTGTTGACCTCGCAGGTGTCCATCATGGCCATCAACCCGGTGCTCTACAAATCGGCGGGGTTTGACCCGGTGCGGCAATTTATGCCCATCACCCAGATCAATGCCGCGCCACTGGCCATCGTGGTGCGCAGCGAATCGCCGCTGCGCAGCATGGCGGACATGCGAGCGCTTTCACAATCCACGCCAGGCGGCCTGACCTTTGCCACCCCAGGCAACGGCACCCTGTCGCATCTGGTGGGTGTGGCCCTTGAAAAAGAAGGCCAGATCACCCTCACGCATGTGCCCTACAAAGGCGCGGCGCCGGCGCTGTCTGACCTGCTGGGGGGGCAGGTGCACCTGATGATCACCTCCACCTCTTCCGTGGCGGGCCAGATTCAACAGGGCAAGCTGCGCGCCCTGGCCGTGACCAGCAGCCGTCGCGTGGGCGTGTTCAAGTCGGTACCCACGCTGGAGGATGCGGGCTTCAAGGACATGGTGTTTGATGACTGGTACGGTTTTTTCGTCCCCGCCGGCACCCCCCCGGAACGCGTGGCCTACCTGAACCGCGCCATCACCACGGTCTTGCGCTCACCTTCGGTCACACAGAAAATCATCGATGCTGGCAGCGAGGTGGTGGCCAATTCCGCCGACGAGCTCACCCTGCAGTTGCAACAGGACATGGCGCGATGGGGTCGAGTCGTCAAACTGTCCGGCGCCACCATCGATTGATGGCAACGACCGCCAGCCTTTCGCCGGCACACACTGAATTTTGATGAAACGTAAAACAATAGGACTGTGATGCAAAACTCCTGGATTCAAGATACCCATGCGCTGCTCAACACCCGTGATGATCAAGCAGGCATCCCCACGCGTCGTCTGGCGCTGCAAACTGCGCTGGGTCTGGGCTATGCCGCTGCGGCCATGCCCTTGATGGCCCAGACCGCCATCAAGACCTCTCGTGAAGGCCTGCTGGAAGGTGAGGTCACGATCGACGTCAACGGCTTCAAAATGCCGGCCTATCGCTCTGCACCGGCTGGCAAGACACAGTTGCCCGTGGTACTGGTCATCTCGGAAATCTTTGGCGTGCATGAGTACATTGCGGACGTCACGCGGCGTCTGGCACACCTGGGGTTCCTTGCCATCGCCCCGGAGCTCTTTGTGCGACAAGGTGACCCCAGCGCCTATGGCGAGATTGCCAAACTGCAAGCCGAGGTGATTTCCAAGGTGCCCGATGCCCAGGTCATGAATGACCTGGATGCCACCTTGCAATGGGCATCCACCCAGGGCGGCAACGCGGACCGGGCCGCCATCACCGGCTTTTGCTGGGGTGGCCGCATCACCTGGCTTTACAGTGCACACAACCCCAAGATCAAGGCCGGTGTGGCCTGGTACGGTCGCATGGAGGGTCAGGCCACGGCCACCACCCCGCGTCACCCGATTGAGCTGGTGAGCAACTTGCGAGCCCCTGTGCTGGGCTTGTACGGCAGCGCGGACACCGGCATTCCATTGGCCTCCGTGGAACGAATGAAAGAAGCGCTGGCACAAGCTGGTGCCAAAGGCAATACGGCCGCACGGGCCTCCAGCTTTGTGGTCTACCCAGATGCCCCTCACGCGTTTCACGCTGACTACCGCCCCAGTTATCGTGCGGCGGCGGCGGCGGATGGTTGGGACAAGGCCGTGGCCTGGATTCAGCGGCACATTTAAGGCGTATGCCCTCCCCTGCACGCACACACGCCTCACGGCGTGACGTCCTGTTGGCAGGCATCGGTGTGGGCCTGGCCGTGCCCGCCCACTCGCAAAGCACCTACCCGGATCGCGCCATCCGCACCATCGTGCCGAACTCACCCGGCAGCTCGGTCGACACCATTGGCCGCGTGGTGATGACCGAACTGGGTAAGCTGTTGGGGCAACCCGTGGTGATGGACAACCGGGCCGGCGCGGCAGGCGCCATCGGGGTGGAGATGGCCCGACAAGCGGCGGCAGATGGTTACACGCTGCTGGTGGGCTCCAGCAGTGCGATTTCCGTGGCACCGCTGCTGCAAAAAGCGGTGGCTTATCAACCCTTGCGTCATTTCGAATTGATCTCATTGATGGCGCTCTTGCCCAACGTACTGGTGTGCCACCCGTCGTTGCCGGTGACCTCGGTCAGCGAGTTTGTGCGGCTGGCCAAAGAACGCGCGGGTGAGTGGCGCATGGCTTCGGCTGGCATGGGCTCGGCCAGTCATCTGGCTGGTGAGGCCTTTCAGTCAGCAGGCGGTTTCAAAAGCCTGCACGTGCCTTACCGCGGTGGCAGCCAGGGCGTGGCCTCGGTGGTGGCCCATGAAACGGATTGGGTGTTGACGCCAGCACCTGCGGCCATGAGCCTGGTGGCGGGCAAGCGGCTCAAGTTGCTGGGGCACAGCATGCCGGCGGGCACGCATCCATTGGGGGACACGCCCGCCATCGGCACCGAGGTGCCAGGCTTTGAGGTTTCGGGCTGGATTGGTCTGATGGGCCCCCAGGGTCTGCCCGCCAGTACGGTGGCCCTGCTGAATCGGCAAGTGGCCCAGGCACTGCAGACACCGGCCGTTCGCCAAGCCTTTGAAACGCATGGCGCGGTGGCCTACCCCACTCGACCGGAAGCCTTTCGCACCTATCTGTCCAAGGACATCGCAGTCACGCAGGCCGCCATCCGTGCAGCGGGGCTGCAAGCCGAGTAAGGCTACTCCAGCGCTGCACTCAGGTTCCCGATATTGGCACGCACGCCCGGCAGGGGTTCCAGACCCCAACGCTGAGTGATGAATTTGAGGATAGAGCCCGTGTCGTAATTCGTCTTGTCCACATGGCCGCGCTTGACGTGCGGGCCAATGATCAGCGCCGGCACGCGAGTCCCGGGCCCGAAGCGGTCGCCCCAACCCGGACCACTGGGCGGTGGCATGTGATCCCAGTAACCACCGTTTTCATCATAGGTGAGGACAATGAGCATGTCCTTCCATTGCGGACTGCGACGTAAAGCCTCCAGAACTGACGCCATGTGCTCGTCACCACTTTTCACATCGGTGTAGCTGGGGTGCTGCGTCCAGCGCCCGGGTGGCTTGTAGAAGCTCACTGCGGGCAGCTTGCCGGCAGCGGCGTCCTGCAAGAAAGCTTCACCGTCGCGCAGATGTGTTGCCCGATCCGGCGTGCCCGGCGCAAAGCGGGCGTGGTAGTTGAAAGGCTGATGGTGGGGCTGGAAATTGGGACTGCTGGGTCCGCCGGTGTAAATGACACTGCGCTTTTCCCCAGGAGGACGACGCCCATCCGCCAGTGCCGCGTTCCAGCCACCGCTGTACCAGGCCCAGCTGACACCTTTGGCGCTGAGGGTGTCACCAATGGTCTTCATGGTTTGAGGTGGCAACGGTTGGCCCTGGGTCGCCGTGCCTTTGGGGTCTGCCAAATCCAGAGATCCCCCCGCCGCTGGTGGAATGCCGCTGGGCTGGTACGGCGGCTGTGTGGTGTTTACCGACCAACCATCCGGCGAGACCTGACCACCCCCTCGGCTGACCACCTTGACCGCACCCACTGCTGCAGACCCGGAATCGGGCAGCTTGGCCAATTGGCCTTGCGCATCCAGCACCACCCGCATGGAGGCGGGTGCCTGTTCATGGCGAGGGGCACACGCACACACCAGATACTGGTGGTTCAGGTAACTGCCCCCAAAGGCGCCCATGAAGAAATGATCCGCCAGCGTGTAATCCTTTGCCCATTGCCAGAGCCGAAGCTGGGAGCCATCGTAGTAGCCCATGGACCAGCCGCCCACATTGCTCATGGCCGCGAACTGGTTGTTGCGGCCACCGTTGATTTGCTCAATGTTGTGCCAGAAAACATGAATGGGACTGGGCACCAATTCATCCACGCGCCTGTTCACCGGTGGCGCATCAATGCGAAAAGGCCCGTTGGGCATGCGCGGAAAACGTGCGTCGGGTTTGCCGTCATGCCCAAACACCACCAGCTCGGGCAGCGGTTGACCATCGTGATCCAGCTGCGTTTTTTGTGCGGTGGTGGCGCTGGCAATGCCTTCAGCGCCGGGGAACAAACCATACAAATTATCAAAGCTGTGGTTTTCGGCGTAGATCACCACCAAGTGCTGAATGCGAGACAACGGTTGCGGATCATCCACGCTTCTAGCCGTTGGTGACACATGGGCACAGGCACTCAACAACCCACCACAAGCGCCCAGGAGCACAACACCAGACCAACGATCAAACCGCCGTGAGGGATGTCGCTCAAGGCGACGCGCATTCTCCTGCATGGACACACTCCTTGGTGATCTTTTTGAGAGGAAATTGTTGTTGAAAGTACGCCGCTCAGATTTTGACCGAAATCCTTGAAAGACGTGAAACCTCGCCCGCGCGCGTCGCCTAAGTGGCCTGTGTGCCTTGCAACCTTGCGATACCATCCGCTCCAGCCCAGGAGGAGATCACACATGACATTGCGCAGGCTACTCATCGCCCTCACCCTGGGCGCCACCGGCTTCTCGGGTTGGGCTCAGACGACCTACCCGAACAAACCCATCCGGCTGGTGATCGGCTTCGCCCCCGCGGGCGCCGCAGACTACGTCGCCCGTGCCATGAATGACGCCTTCGGCAAAGCCCTGGGACAGCCGGTGGTGGTGGACAACAAGCCCGGCAACGGGTCCAGTCTGGCGGCAGACATCGTGGCCAAATCGGCGCCGGATGGCTACACCATTCTCATCGCCAGTCCCAGCAGCATTTCGGTGAATCCGGCGCTCAACCCCAAGCTCAGCAGCAAGCCTGGCGATCTGGCGCCAGTCACGCAAATCACCACTTCGCCGTTGGTGCTGGCCGTCAACCCAGCCACGGGCATTCGCACGGTGCAAGACCTGGTGGCCGCTGCTCGCAAGGAACCAGGCAAGCTCAACTACGCCACGTCGGGCAATGGCTCGGCACCTCATCTAGGTGCAGCCCTGTTCACCAAGATCACCCAGACACAGATGACGCACATTCCCTACAAAGGTGGCGCGTTGGCCCTGCAGTCGCTGATGGCAGGTGACACGCAACTGACCTTCGGAACCGCACCCTCGGTGCTGCCGCAAGTGGCGGGTGGCCGTATCCGCGTGCTGGCCGTCAGCACACGGGAGCGATCTGCCCTGGTGCCCGACATTCCCGGCATGCAGGATGCAGGCTTGCCCGACTATCACTTGGAATTTTGGTATGGCATCTTCGTACCCACCGGCACACCAGCACCCATCATCCGCAAGCTCTACGATGCGGCGGCCGTGGCCATGCAGCAACCCACAGTGAAAGCAGCGTTGGCGCGCGAAGGCACCGAGGTGTCACTCTCTGCATCCCCTGAAGCCTTTGAGCGTTTTCTGGTTGAAGACGGCAAGTTCTGGGTGAGCCTGGTTCGCTCGGCCAAAGTGTCCGTGGACTGAATCAATCCATCAAGCCATGCGGACCCGAATGCTCGGGCAACAGCGGTTACTCTTGAAGGACACCCGTACGCGCGGTCGAAAAGGGGTTAGTCCAGGGTCACGCCCGCCTGACGGATCAGGACACGCCAGCGCTCGATTTCACTCACGAGGAAACGGCCAAACTCCTCAGCAGTTCCAGGCGTGGGTTCCGCGCCCTGCACCAGCAGGCGCTCACGAAAACTGGGCAGTTGCAACACCGCCTGCAGTTCGCGGTTGAGTCGCTGGGTGATCTCTGGCGGCAACCTGGCAGGGCCCACCAGGCCATACCAGGTAGACATGTCATAGCCGTGCACACCGGCTTCGGCAATGCTGGGTATCTGGGGCGCCGCACTTGAGCGCTTGTCGGTGGTCACCCCCAACGCACGCAATTGCCCGGACTTGACCAGGGGCAACGCACTGGGCAAGTTGGGAAAGCTCAGGTCCACCACACCACTGATGAGGTCGGGCATGGCGCTGCCTGTGCCCTTGTACGGGATATGCACCATCTCCACGCGGGTGAGGTGCATGAACAGCTCTGCAGACAAGTGCACCGACGTGCCCGCCCCGCTGGACGCAAAGCTGAGCTTGCCCGGGTTTGCTCGCGCAAAGGCCATCAAATCAGCAACGCTCTTGTGGGGTGACTTGATGGGCACCACCAGCAAGTTGGGCGCTGCAAACACCTTGCCGATGGGTGTGAAATCTCGCACCGGGTCATGCCCGAGTTTTTTGTACAGTGATGCATTGACCGCGTGTCCCACGGAGGGGAAGTACAGGGTATAGCCATCAGGTGCGGCCTTGGCGGTGAGATCGGCGGCCAGGTTGCCATTGGCACCGGCACGGTTCTCCACCACCACCGGCTGCCCCAGTCGTGCCGACAAGCCTTCCGCCAATGCACGACCCACCGAGTCAGCCGCCCCTCCTGGGGAAAACCCCACAATCAGGCGAATGGGGCGACTCGGGTAATCATCCGCCCACGCCAAGGTGCCAAGACACAACGCCAACACACTCAGTGCGGCACGGCAGCAAACATGAAGAAGTTGATTCATGGCGGTAATAAGTGGAGACCCGTCAAGGTGGACAGGCTTTGCAAATCCAGGCCGTTGACCCAGTCCACGGCTTGCACACCCTGTGGTGTGATGTGCAAGGTGGCCAGGTCCGTGTAGATGCGGTCCACCGCACCAAGCGCCGTCAAGGGATAAGTGCATCGCTCCACCAGCTTGGATTCACCACTTTTGGTGAGCAGTTCCATCATCACAAACAATTGCTTGGCGCCCAGCGCCAGGTCCATCGCGCCCCCCACAGCGGGGATGGCCTTGGGGTCTTGTGTGCGCCAATTAGCCAGATCACCGCGCACAGATACCTGAAACGCGCCCAGCACGCAAATGTCGATATGCCCACCACGAATCATGCCGAAGGACTCGGCATGGTGAAACAAGGAGGCACCGGGCAGCATGGTCACGGGCTGCTTGCCAGCGTTGACCACTTCCGGATCGATCTGGTCGCCTTGTGCCACCGGTCCCATACCCAGCAAACCGTTTTCGGTGTGCAGCAGGATCTCCCGGTCTGCGGGCAGATGGTTGGAGATACGCATGGGCAAGCCGATGCCCAGGTTCACATGGGCGCCTTCCGGGATGTCCAGCACCACGCGACGGGCGATGTCGTCAGCACTGCGTCGCTTGAGTTCATGGAGGTTCATGTCACGCTTTCCTGAACCACCCGTTGCACGTACACCCCCGGGGTGACCACATGCTCTGGATGAAGTCCTCCCAGCGGCACCATCTGCCGCACTTGCGCCACGGTACATCGGGCGGCCGTGGCCATCACCGGGCCAAAGTTGCGACCGGTGCCGTGGTAGGTCAGGTTGCCCCACCGATCCGCCGTGTGGGCTTTGATGAGCGCCCAATCAGCACGGATGGCTTTTTCAAACACTTGTGGCACACCATCGATCTCGCGGGTTTCCTTGCCCTGTGCCAGGTCAGTCCCGTAGCCGGTGGGCGTGAAGAAACCACCGATCCCGGCGCCACCGGCACGGATGCGCTCAGCCAGCGTGCCTTGTGGGACCAGTTCCAACTCGATCCGACCTTCTCGGTAGAGGTCATCAAAGGCGCCCGACTCGGGTTGCCGAGGAAAGGAGCAAATCATTTTGCGCACGCGTCCGGCCGCCACCAACTGAGCAATGCCGTTGCCCGCATTGCCGGCGTTGTTACTCACCAGTATCAGCTCACGCGCGCCTTGCGCCAACAACGCCAGGAGCAGCATTTGTGGCAAGCCGGCCCCACCAAAACCCGACACCAGCACCATGGCGCCGTCAGGCACATCCGCGACGGCCTGGGCCGCCGATTCGAATTGCTTGTTGATCATGTGTGTCCCTGTGGGAAATCCGCCACCAGACATCAGCGGAGAAGCCGTGTCTGGTTTCGGATCCGGCTAGGCTCAGTTGGCGCGAATCTGGACCTTGCGGAACTTCACCACGCCACTGCCATACTGCAGCGCCAGATAGCCCTTGGCGTGCTTGCTGTCACGGGCTTGCGCGGTGACTTGTCCGTTCAGCCGAACGGTCAGCTGATCGCCCTGGGCGGAAATTTCCAGCGTGTTCCATTGACCGCCCGCGCGCGGCATGGGAGACACCTTGGCCACATCCACAATGGCGCCCGTGCCGTAACTGGGATCGGGACGTGTGTCCCAAATGTTGATTTCGTAGCAAGAGTCCGCACCAATGACATCTGCCTTCTGGCAACGGATGAAGATGCCGCTATTGCTCTCGCTGTCCACCCAGATTTCGGCACGAATCTCGGTGTTCTGGTAGACCTTCTTGGTCACCAGATAACTGGGGCCCTTGCTGCGCAAGAAATCCGCTTGCAAGGCACCCTCCTGGATGCGCCAGTTGGCGTCCCCCACCAGGGTCCACTGATTGAGGTTACTGTTGCTGTCAAAGAGTGTGGTCCACCCTGCATCGGCCTGCCCAGACAGGGGTGACTGCGCACACCCTGTCAGCAAAGCGGCGCCCAGCGCCAGAGTGGTTGAAACGGTTTTCCAGCGCATGAGGTTGTCTCCTTGGCCTTCGGGCCTGTTGGTTGTTCAAACTTATCTTACGGATCCCGTTCAATGTCTGCAACCGCACAAACCAGGACAGATTCCCGGCGGTGACAATGCCATCACTTCTTGGGCAACTTGCCGCCACTCTTGAGGCATTCGTCCAGACTTTTGAATTCGGTGAATTTTTTGGTCTGCTCATACGAGGCGCTGCTCTTGTCGTGGCAGATGCCGGCTTCGGATTTCTTCACCACCTCCACCACCGGCAAGGTCTTACCCGCCGGGAGCTTGCCACCGCTTTTCACGCACTCCTCCAAGCTGTTGAAAGCGGTGAATTTTTTGGTGTTGTTGTAGGAGGCGCTACTGGCATCGTGACAAATGCCCGCATCGGATTTCTTGACCGTTGGGTCCTTGGGCGGATCAGCCGCAAGTGTCTGTGAAGTCAATGCGCCAAGCGCAATCGCAAAACCCAGGGACGTGAGCTTGATATTAAGTAGATTAGACATGGGATGCTCCTTGTTTAATTTACTTAGCATCTTACTGGGTCGAATTCGTTTGTATCAAGCCCATTTCAGAGCATGTGAGCTCATCCAAACACGCTGGCAACTACGCCTTAAGTCATAGAACTCACAACCATCAGAACTTCGAATAGCCTTGCGTGGACTATTTTTCTGAGGCACCATCCCCCGAATGACCATCCACCCCACCCCCACCGATGACGCCTTGAACGAGCTTCATCTCAAACGCGAGCAATCTGCACATATCGTCAAGGCAGCCCGATCAGCCACCATCGCCAATGTTCTGGCGCCGCTGCTGTGCATTCCCATGTTCGACGACGAAGTCAGTGGTCTACACATGGCATGGTGGCTGGGCTACATGCTGGTTGCCGTGGCGCTGCGAACCTGGATCGTCTATCGCATGCCTCACAAATCAGAAGAGGTGCTTGACCCACACCATGACTTGAAAAAAATCACTTTCGCTGTCGGCATTGTGGGTTTAGGTTGGGGCCTGGGTTGGCCCTTGATGACCCCAGACCTGTCCATGGTCAACCGGATGATCTATGTCTACATGACCACGGCTGCCTTGATTGCCAGCATGTTTGCCTACAGCGTGAACCGCTATACGTTTTATGCGTTCACCTTGCCCATCATGCTTCCGGCCATGAGCACGGTGCTTTGGCCCGTGAACATTTTTCCTTGGCCGTTTTCGGTAGGCCTCGCTTCTTTGTATCTGGTGGTGCTCAGCATTGCCAACAATTTCGCGAAGGTATTTGAGAACTCGGTTCGACTGCAGTTTCGCAATGAACATCTGTATCAGGCACTGGCCTCAGAACGAGATCAATCCGTGGCCGCCAATGTGGCCAAATCCAAATTCATTGCCGTAGCCAGTCATGACTTGAGACAACCGTTGCAC
>VEQI01000002.1 GCA_018883305.1 Limnohabitans sp.
GTGGTGGTGCCCATGGGCTGTCGCGCCGAGGCGTTCCCGGCGTTTCTGCCGCTGGTGTTTCGCTTGTCCAATATTCGTGGCGCGTTGATCACCATGCCGCACAAGGTGAGCGTGGTGTCTTTGCTTGACGAGGTCACGCCCGCCGTGCGCGTGGCTGGCGCTTGCAACGCGGTGCGTCTGTCGTCTGAGGGTCGCCTGCAGGGCGACATGTTTGACGGCGAAGGGTTTGTGCGGGGCTTGCGCACCAAGGGCTTCAACCCCCAGGGCTGCCGTGCCCTGGTGGTGGGCTCGGGTGGCGTAGGGCGTGCCATTGCGGCCTCCTTGGCCGCGGCAGGTGTGGCGCAGTTGAGCCTGTTCGATGTGGACGCGGCCTCTGCCGATGGCCTGGCCGCACGCGTGCGTGAACATTTTTCCAGCGTTCAGGTGCAGACCGGTTCGCGTGACCCGGCTGGCTTTGATCTGGTGGTCAATGCCACACCGTTGGGCATGAACGAAAACGATCCCTTGCCGTTTGACGTGCAACGCCTCGCGCCCAGCACCTTTGTGGGTGAAGTGGTGATGAAGCGTGAAACCACGGCCCTGCTGGCTGCGGCCCAGGCCTTGGGTTGCCGTACCCAGGTAGGCACCGACATGCTCTATGAGCAGATCCCCGCCTACCTGGAATTCTTTGGCTTGCCATCCACGACGGCGGCCGATTTGCGACGACTGTCCAAAGTCAGCTACGTTTGAGGGGTTCTTCGAGTCCCTGGCTCATTCGGCCCCAGGCGGGCAGGAGTAATGCATGCGCACCGAATCCAACGATCGTGAATCCATTCCCGAGTTGCCCAACCGACTGGGCATCGAGGGCATCGAGTTCATCGAGTACGCCACCTCGCGGCCCCAGGCCCTGGGGCAGGTGCTGGAGCACATGGGCTTTCGTCCGGTGGCGCGGCATCGTTCGCGCGAGGTCACGCTGTATCGGCAAGGCTCGATGAACCTCATCGTCAATGCGCACCATGAGGATGCCCGGGTGGACGCCTCGAAGGATGGCCAGCCGGTGTTGTCCGCAGTGGCCTTTCGTGTGCGTGATGCCCTGAAGGCCCACACCCGCTGTCTGAACTTGGGGGCCTGGTCAGTGCCCAGCCACGCGCAGGCCATGGAGCTGCACATTCCCGCCATTCATGGGCCGGGGTCCAGCCGCTTTTATTTTGTGGACCGCTGGCGTGAGTTCTCGATTTACGACATCGACTTCAATCCGATTCCCACCGTGGAGATGCAGCCGCAGGCGCTGGAAGGCATGTCTTACTTTGGCGTGGTGCAGTACATCGGCGCGCAACGCAGTGCCGACTGGTTGACGTATTACGAGCACATGTTTGACTTCACGCCCATTCCGGATCATGAGCGATTTGGCATCCTGCCCAAGGGCAAGCTCATGCGCAGCCCTTGTGGCCAGTTCTTGTGGCAGTTGATCGAACCCGAGCCCTGGATGGATGCTGAAGACACCGGCGAGTGTCTGCAACGCATCGGATTGGGTGTGAAGGATGTCGGGCGTGCCGTGCAAGCGCTGAAGGCGCGTGGGGTGGAGTTCGTGGAGTCATCCCGCCTGCACCCTGAAGACCGTGGCGCATTGACCCGCTCCGTGCTGGGGTCGGTGGCCTTTGAACTGGTGCACCAGGACCGTTAAGGAGACCGACATGCACATGCTGGACGGTTATGGGATGGACACCATCACCATGGCAGGTTCGCTGGAGGCCAAGCTGACCGCCATGAAGGCGGCGGGCTTTTCTCAAGTGATGCTGATGGCGCGCGACCTGGTGAGTCATCCGGGCGGCGTGAATGCGGCCGTGGAGGCGGTGCGTGACAGTGGCCTGCGGCCGACGGGCTTTCAAGTGTTGCGGGATTTTGAGGGGTTGTCGGGCCATTTGCACGACTACAAAGTTGACATCGCCAAATCCATGCTGACGATGTGTCAGGCCGTGGGTAGCCGCGTGTTGCTGGCCTGTTCATCCACCTCGCGCCATGCCACCGATGATCGAGCGCTCATCATTCGCGACCTGCGCAAGCTGGCCATGCTGGCCTTGCCCCTGGGCATCCGGGTGGCCTACGAAGCCTTGTCCTGGGGCCGCACCGTCAACGACTATGTGACCAGCTGGGAATTGGTGGAAGAAGCCAATTGCCCCAACCTGGGCGTGGGCATCGACTCCTTTCACATCTTTGCCGCCAACTCCTCCCTGGACGCGTTGGAGGATATCGATCCGGACAAAATTTTCCTGGTGCAACTGTCCGACTTCATGTGGAACGACACCCCCACCTTTGAAGACCGCATCACCACGGCACGCACGTTCCGCGTTTTCCCGGGCGAGGGCGTCCACAGTGAGCAACTGGCCGATCTGGTGCTGCGTCTGGAGCGCATGGGTTATCCGGGCGACTTCAGTTTTGAAGTCTTCAATGACGACTACCAACAATTGCCACTGGCCACCGTCGCCGAACGTGCGCGACGCAGTGCCTTGTGGCTTCATCAGGACGTCTTGCACCGTAGCGCCCCTTTGCCGGACTGGACTCTGACTCGCTAACAGCGTTCGATCACGACCTGCTTCAGCAGGGCTTGCACCTGCTGCGGATCACACAACGCCGTGCCATAAGAAGACACGGCTGATGCTGCAGTGGCCATGGCCCAGCGAAATGCGTTCATCAGGCGGCTGGGTTCAGCATCACTCGCGGTGTCAGGCGTTTGCCAGCCATGGAGCCAGCCACCCAAAAAACTGTCGCCCGCACCAATGGTGCTGCGCACGGTCACGGGCAGTGCCTTGGCGCGCCAATGGTGCTGTGCGGTCACCACCAAAGCACCTTCTTCACCCAGAGACAAAGCCACGGTCTCGGCTTGATGTTGCTCCACCAATGAAGCCGCGGCGGCCCGGTAGTCGGACTCGCGCTGCAAGGGATGTCCCACCAATTCAGACAACTCGCGCAGGCTGGGTTTGACCATCGCCACACCCGTGCGCAAGGCGTATTTCAGGGCCTCACCGGACGCATCCAGGATCAGACGCCGTCCCAAGGCTTGCGCGCGGCGTGACAGCTCGGCGTAACTGTCATCCGCCAACCCCAGTGGCAAACTGCCACTGACCACCGCATGGGTGGCATGAGGCAGGCGTTCGAGAAAGGCTTGCTGACAGGCTTGCCACTCGGCAGCTGTCAGCCGGGGCCCGGGCAAAACAAATCGGAAATCCTGACCGCTGGAGGTTTCATGGATGGAAAAATTTTGCCGAGTTTCCTGCGCGATGGGTACAGGTTGTTGCACCAGGTCCTCTTCGGTCAGCAGGGCTTGCAGTGCTTGCCCCATCACGCCACCAGAAGGGTAGAGCGCCAACGCAGAGCTGCCCAAACGGTGAGTCACACGCGCCACATTGATGCCGCCACCGCCCGGATGGTTGACGCCTGCGCTGCAACGCAGCTTATGCACCGGTGACACCGTCTCCACGCTGGTGGAGACGTCAACGGCCGGGTTGAGGGTGAGGGTCAGCACATCCAGCATGTCAGGACCGGCGTGGATCGCTGGGTGTGCGGCTGTGGTCGTTGTTGCTGTCCACCAGCAGACCCAGCATGTCCATGAATTGCTGACGTTGTTCAGGCGAGAGCGGATCCAGAATGCGTTGCTGCGCTTGCAGCATCATGGGGGTGATCCGTTGCAACAAGGCATCGCCGCCGACGGTGACGTGCAGCAACCGCACGCGTCGGTCTGCGGCAGAGGTGCGACGTTCCAGGAGTTGGCGGGCTTCCAGTCGGTCCACCACGCCCCCTGTGGTGGAGGCGTCTAGCGCAATGCTGCGCGCCAGCGTACGCTGATCTATGCCGGGTTGCTGCTGTACCGTTTGCAGCGCCGCATATTGCATGGGCGTGATGCCCAGCGACTCCGTTTCCTGCACGAACAGGCCCACGGCAATCTGGTGCAAGCGGCGGATCAAATGGCCGGGTTGGCTGTCCACATGAACCGGGTGGGGGGTGTCAGGGGCATTCATGGTTTCATTCTAATGGGCATGCTTATCAATAGCTTGCTTAAGGCGGTAGCGGACATGACACCGGAATGCACTGACCCACGGACTCGATGGGTTGTCACGGTGGGGGGTGGCAGAGGGCGCCAGTTGGGACACAATTCAGCCATGTACTACGAACCCGGCATCACGCCTCACGGCTTACCTCACGACCCCTTCAAGTCCTGCGTCATCCCACGCCCGATCGGCTGGATCTCGACGGTGGACGCGCAAGGGCAGGACAACCTGGCACCGTTCAGCCAGTTCCAGAACGTCACCTTTGATCCACCCATCGTGATGTTTGCCTCCAATCAGAACAGCCGGGGTGAACGCAAGGACTCGGTGCGCAATGCGGAGAGCACCGGCCAGTTTGTCTGGAACATGGCCACCTATGCGCTGCGCGAGGCGGTGAATATCTCGGCCGAAGAGTTGCCGCACGGCGTGGATGAGTTTGAACGGGCAGGGCTGGGCAAACTCCCATCGAGTTTGGTCAAGCCCAAGCGGGTGGCGGGTTCCCCGATCCATTTTGAGTGCACCTACTTGAACACGGTCCGTTTTCCCGGTTCATCGGTGATGGGCACCGTGGACGTGGTCTTTGGCCGCGTGGTGGCGGTGCATATTGACGATGCTTACCTGACGCCGGACGGGTTGGTGGATGTGCTCAAGATCCAGCCCCTGGCACGCATGGGCTATTACGATTACACCTACGTTGACAACCAGTTCCGCATGGTCATCCCGGGCAACAACGAGGCCGTGCTGGCCGGGCTGGAAGGATCGCCTGATCGCGTCCGTGCGTCAGGCCCGCAACGTTGAAGGCACCTTGCATGTCGATGTTTCCCCACTACGCCCCCTCACACCGCTTGGTCTGGCTGTTCTGTGCGGGTGCCTCTCTCTCAGCCCATGAGGCCACCGTGACCAGTGGTGCCCAGATCCTCATTCAGGATCTGGAGGATTTCACGCCGCCTGAATTGCGCACACAGGCCAGGGCCATGGCGCCAGACTTGTTCAACGCTGCGCGTGCGCGGGGCACCATGGTGTGCGTGCGCATCAATCTGTTGAGCCAGGAAGGTCTGGTCGATCTGGAAGCGGTGATGCCGCATCGCCCCGACGTGATTTCTTATCCGAAGGCGGAACGTGCGCTGGACATGGCTGCGTTGTCCGAACACATTGGCCGGTTGGAACGCTTGCATGGTATTCCGCTGGGCCAGACGGAAATTCTGCCGGTGTGTGAAACCGCGCTGGGCGTGGTGGAGGTGCGTTCACTGGCGGCAGCCACCCCGCGGGTGCGTGCCGCTTTGCTGGGTACCGAAGATCTGGCCAGTGACTTGCAAGCGGAGCGCGGCACCGATGGCTTGGAACTGGACCATGCGCGTCGCCGCTTTCTGCTCGAGTGCCGTGCGGCGCGCATCGAACCGGTGGATGCGCCCTACACCTTTGCCGATGAGGCCGGTGCCGTGGCCGAGACCCGCTATTCGCGCCGCCTGGGCTATCAAACCAAGAGCCTGGTGAACCCCGCCATGGTGCGTTCGGTGCAGGCTGCCTTGGCGCCATCGCCTGCAGACATTGCCCTGGCCCGCGAGACCGTGACGCTGTTTGAAGCAGCGCGCGCGCGTGGCGAGGACCGTGCTCTGGTACGCGACCTGTGGGTCGAGGTGCCCACCTATCTCAATGCCCGCCGTCTGCTGGAGCGGGCACAAGGACTGTCAACACAAGGAGCCCCACGATGAACCACCCATCGCCTGACATGCTTTCGAAGTCAACCCTCATGCGCCGCCGTGGCTGGTGGCGTCTGTTGCAGGGCCTGGTGGTGATGGGGGGCTTGTCTGCATCTTTGGGATGGGCCCAAACGGCAGCACCGATTCGGCTGCTGGTGGGGTATGCCGCGGGGGGACCCGTTGACGCGGCGGCTCGTTTGTTCGCGCCCGTGCTGTCGCGTGAACTCGGTCAGTCCGTGGTGGTGGAGAACCGCCCGGGTGCGGGCGGGGTGCTGGCGGGGGACTTGGTGGCCAAGGCTGCGCCCAATGGTCAGGTGCTGTTTTTTGGCGCCAGCCCCACCATGACCATCAGTCCGCATGTGCTCAAGTCCATGCCGTTTGACACCCTGCGCGATCTGGCGCCCATTGCGCCCATCCTGAGCTACGCCAACATGCTGGTGGTGAACAAGGACCAGCCCTTTCGCAATGTGGCCGAGCTCACCGCGTATGCACGTGCCAACCCTGGCAAGGTGTCCTATGGTTCCGCCGGCATGGGGGGCTCCAACCACCTCAGTGGCGAGTTGTTTGCCAAACGGGTGGGTGCACAGTTGACGCATGTGCCTTACAAAGGCAATGCACCAGCCATGACCGACGTGGTGGGTGGGCAGTTGACCATGATGTTTGACATCGTGGGCACCGCGCGCAATTACGTGAACTCGGGTCGCGTGCGGGCGCTGGCCGTGACATCGCGTGAACGCAACCCTTCCGTGCCCGATGTGCCCACCCTGCGCGAGAGCGGCGTGGACTTCGAGGTGGGTGGTTGGTATGGCTTGTACGGGCCGCCGCAATTGCCGGCGGAACTGGTCCAGCGCTTCAACGATGCCACGCGACGTGCGCTGGCGCAAGAGGAGTTGCGCAGCAAGCTGGTGGAGCAGGGCTATGACCTGTGGGTGGGGTCGCCGCAAATGCTGGCCGAACGTGCCACGCGAGAGCTGTCCCTGTGGGGAAGCGTCACGCAGGGCATGAAGTTCGATTGAACCGCCTCAGTCCAGGCTCAGTTTGTTGTCGTGGATGATGCGCGCATAACGCTTGCGGTCATCGGCAATCAGCTGCACGAATTCGGCGGGCGTTCCACCCTTGGCGACCGCGCCCTGGGCCAGCAACTGTTGCTGCACCTCCGGCATGGCCAGCACTTGCTGAATACCACTGGACACCTTGTCCACAATCTCCTTGGGCGTTCCCGCGGGCGCCAGCAAGCCCAGCCATGAGCCTGACTCTGCACCGCTCACGCCCGCTTCCTGCAACGTGGGCGTGTCGGGCAGGGCGGGCACCCGTTGCTTGCTGGTGATGGCCAATCCCTTGAGCTTGCCCGACTTGATGTAGGCCGAGGTTTCCAGCACCGAGGCAAACAGCATGTGCACATTGCCGGAGATCAGGTCCGTCATGGCCGCACCACCGCCTTTGTAAGGGACATGCAGGATCTGCGTGTCGGTGGCAATCTTGAAGGTTTCCGCGGACAAGTGGGGTGAACCGCCATTGCCTGAGCTGGCATAGGTCAACTGGTTGGGATTGGACTTGGCCAGCGCCACCAACTCTTTGACGTTTTGCACGGGCAGACTGTTGGTCACGGCCAGCACAAACGGCAGTTCGGCAAAGAGACCAATAGGCACAAACGCCGTGTCGGGGTTGTAGTTGAGTTTTTTGTACAGCGTGGGATTGATGGACTGCGTGCCCACGTTGCCTGTCAACAGGGTATAGCCGTCCGGCTTGGCCCGGGACACCACCTCCAGGCCCACGTTGCCACCCGCGCCTCCCTTGTTGTCCACCACCACCGATTGTCCCCACAGCTGCGACAAGCGTTGCGCCACGATGCGGGTGCCAATGTCGGTGCCACCACCCGGTGCAAAGGGCACCACGATGGTGACGGTTCGGGTCGGCCATGCTGTGGATTGCGCATAACAGGGGCGCTGCAGACACACAGGGCCGCCAGGGCGGACAAGAGCTTCAGACAGGGGCGCAAGGCATGATTCACAGGGTTCTCCATCGGTGCTGAAGTCCACATCCTAGTGCAAGATACGTGATTGTTCTTTTCATTTCTGCCAAGGAGACTCTCGCCATGCCGCTGGTTCATGACACCGCTCACGCCTTCATGCCCTACCCGGAGGTGGACGTTCCGCGCGCCAGCACGGGCCCCCTCAGCGGCCTCACCTTTGGCGTCAAAGACTTGTTCGATGTGGCCGGCTATCCCACCAGTGGGGGGCAACCCTTCCTGCTGGCCATGTCGGGGATCAAGACCCGACATGCGGAGACGGTGGAACGCCTGTTACAAGCCGGTGCCAGTTTTGTCGGCAAAACCGTCACGGACGAACTGGCGTTTTCCGTCAATGGTCAGAATGCGCACTTTGGCTCACCCATCAATGGGGCCGCACCTGATCGCATCAGCGGTGGCTCCTCCAGTGGGTCCGCATCTGCGGTGTCCAATGGCTTGTGCGATTTTGCCCTGGGGACCGACACCGGCGGCTCGGTGCGCGCGCCCGCCAACCATTGCGGCCTCATCGGTCTGCGTCCCACGCACGGACGTGTCAGTCTGCGTGGTGCCCTCGATATGGCGCCCAGTCTGGACACCTGTGGATGGTTTGCCCGTGACATCGACACTTTTGACCGGGTGGGTGAGGTCTTGCTGGGCGAGGATGCACAGCCTTTGCCTTCACAGGTCCGTCTGCTGCGGTCCCCTCAGCTGGATGACCTCTTGCTGTCGCCCGCCAAACCGGCGGTACTGGCAGCCATGGAGCAGGTGGTCAACCGCTTGGGCGCGACACACGTGTTGCCGGCCGATGCGTTTGACATCGAGTCGATGTACTGGAGTGTGCGTCACATTCAAGGGCATGAGACCTGGGGCGTGAATCGCGCGCTCATCACCCGTTACGCGCCGCCCTTGGGTCCGGGTGTGGCGGAACGCTTTGCGTGGTCCAGTCAGGTCACCGATGCCCAGATGGAGGAAGGCCGTGCCCTGCGTGCGCAGTTGCGACAGCGCTGGCTGGCGGTGCTGGGTCAGGATGGGGTCCTGGTGATGCCTACGATGCCGGACATCGCGCCCTTGTGCTCACAAAGCGAAGGCGAGCTGGATGACTTTCGCCAACGGGCGGTGCGTTTGCTGTGTTTGGCGGGACTCACGGGTTGTCCGCAAATCAGTTTGCCATTGGCCTCACGCGAGGGTGCGCCGCTGGGTGTCTCGTTGATGGCCGCACCAGGGAATGATCGGTCATTGATTCGTTTGGCACAACGTGTGATGAAGGGTTGAGCCTTCACCACACGATCTGTCACACGCTTACTTCTTCACGGCTGCCACGGCAGCCACTTTTTCCGGGGCAGCGGGCGCGGCTTCCGACTTGATCTCGGTTTTGCCCTGTGCCTTGTGCTCGGCTTTTCCTTCAGCTTTGTGAGCGGTTTTGCCTTGCGCTTTATGCTCCGCTTTCCCTTGGGCTTTCACCTCGGCCTTGCTCTCCGACTTGGCTGCCACAGCCGGTGTGGCGGGTGTGGCTGGTGCGGCCGTCACGGCAGCGGGGGTGGCAGGCGTGACAGCAGCAGGCGTGGCCGCAGGGGCCGCTGCCGTGCCGGCCATGGCCGCGGCGGAAAATGCGCTGACGATCAAAGAGGCGAGAAGCTTGTTCATATGCAGTCCTTTCGGGAGTGTTGCTCCACAGTTCGGGAGTACTGCTACAACGAGAGGTTGGACAAAACTGTTGACCTTTTTTTGAAAAATATTCTTGTCAACGGAATCATGCGAAGCACGTTTTGTTGCGCTATCGTTGAGACCTTCTTGTCACCACATACCTGTTTGTCATGACTCCTTGCATCGGCATTGACCTGGGCGGAACCAAGACCGAAATTGCCGTCCTGGATACACGTGGTCATTTTTTGTGGCGCCATCGCGAACCCACACCTGCACACGACTACGCAGCCATGTTGGGCTTGATGGCAGCGTTGGTTCGCCAAGCCGTCAAGGCCTGTGATCTTCCGTGGCCTTCGCGTATTGGTTGCGGCATTCCGGGCACGCTCGATCCCGTCACGCAACGTGTCAGAGGCGCCAACACACAGAGGCTCAACGGACAACCATTGGCGCGTGACTTGTCGGCCATGCTGAATATGCAGGTGCGCGTTCAAAACGATGCCAACTGCCTGGCCGTCAGTGAAGCCGTGGACGGCGCAGGGGCGGGCGTCGAGATGGTGTTTGCCGTTATTCTGGGCACAGGGTGTGGTGGCGGTCTGGCAGTGCAGCAACGCGTTCACACTGGACGCAACGCGCTGGCAGGCGAATGGGGCCACAACCCCTTGCCCTGGCCCACCCCGTCAGAGTTGCAGGCGCCGCCGTGCTGGTGTGGTTTGCAAGGTTGCCTGGAAACCTGGGTCAGCGGGCCGGGCTGGTCGAATGCGCATCAGCGCGATACGGGCCAGATGCTGGCACCGCCAGAGATCTGGTCGGCCATGGAGTCGGGCGATGTGAACGCCACGCGCAGTGTTGAGCAGTGGTTGGACCGCCTGGCACGTGGCTTGTCTCAGGTGGTGAATCTGATGGACCCGGACCTGATCGTGCTGGGTGGCGGTATGAGCAATTTGCCCGGGGTGTCCGAGCGCATCGAAGCCTTGATTGCCCGTCATGCCTTTTATCGTGGTGCGCGCACACCGGTTCGGGTGGCCTTGCACGGGGATTCGTCGGGCGTACGAGGCGCAGCCTGGCTGGCTCGTGACACATCGGCCTGACGGCCGAGCATCGCCAAGTCATGACAGACCGATGGCTCAAGCACCTCAGGACAAGGCGCTATCGCGTACGTGCTGGGCGGTGGCTTTGATAGCGTCGTTTTCTGCGCGCAAGCGGGCAATGTCCTCGGGTGTGAGTCCCTCGATGCTGAGGTAGTGACGCTTCCAGTCGGGGTCTCCCGGCCAGCGCACCGCATTGCGCTGCGTGGTGCGTGCCTGCGAGGCTTGTTCCAACACGTCCAGGGCGGCACGCACACTGGCATCTTGTGAAGCTGTGTCATAGGGCAAGCCTGCTGAATGGCCCAGTGGCAGATCACTGAACAAAAACCGTGGCACACCCACATGCTCCACGATGTCCAGCGCCGCGCCCATGATGACGGTGGCTATGCCGTGCGCCTCCAGATGGCGCGCCACCAGGCTCATGGTCTGATGACACACCGGGCAATTGGGCACCAGAATGGCCACATCAGCGCCGTCTTCTTGACATCGGCGCAACACCTCCGGGGCATCCACCGCCAACGTGTGGCGTTGACTGCGGTTGGTGGGCACGCCGTGAAAGCGCGGTGCCAGTTCACCGATCTCGCCACGCGCCACCGCACGGCGCAACGCCGGCAATGGAAACCAGGTGTTGCTGTCATCGCTCAGATGACGACGATCCACCATGACATGCGAGACCCGCAGATCATGGTCTTGGCGGGTATCACCCGAATACACCTGATAGAACTTCACGGCCGCGTTGTAGGGCGCACTCGCATCTTGCGGCCCTTGATCTGGTTGATAGGGCGCTGCCGTGGTGAGCAACACCACGCGGGACTGGGCCAGGGGCTTGCGCAAGGGTTGGAAGGGGACGTCTTCAAAGTGCGCATACCGGTAAGGGTTGGCATAGCCCAAGGTTTCATACCAGATGCGCGTGCGATCGATGTAAGCCAGTGGCGGGTGCTGGCTGTCCACGTATTGCTCGCGCAGTTCACGCTTGAGCACCTTCCCAATCTCGCTGCGTGGCAGTGTGGGTACGATGACCAGGTCTGCCACGCGCTGGGTCTTGCCCACGCGTTCGTTGACAAATGTTCGCAAGGTGTTCGCCGACACCTCGGCCGTTTCATGGATCACCACATAGGCCACCGGTGTTTCGCCCCACTGGTGAGAGGGCACGCCCACCACCGCACACTCTTTCACGGCTGGGTGCTGCCTCAGTTCGGCCTCGATGTCCGACGGGTAGACATTGAAGCCGCCGGTGATGATCATGTCTTTTTTTCGATCACCCAAAATCAGAAAGCCGTCGGCATCGAAGCGTCCCACATCCCCGGTGCGAATGAAGCGTTTGCCGCTGGCATCATGCCATTCCACTTCGCGCGTCTTCTCCGGCATGCGGTGGTAGCCCTTCATGATGGCGACCGAATGGCCCACCACCTCGCCACTCTCGCCAGGACCGACCTCGATGCCATGCTCATCGATGAGCCGGATGTCGTGGCCCGCGGCCGGTCGACCCACGGTGTGCAGCTTGTCCGGATGGTCCGTGGCATACAACTCGCAGCGACCACCGCCTTCGGTCATGCCGTAATACTCGGTCAACCGACCCGGCCAGCGCTGCATCACCTGCCGCTTGAGATCGGCACGGAACGGCGCACTGGTGCAGAACTTGGCCTCGAAGCTGCTGAGGTCATAGTGGTCAAAATCGGGGAAATCCATCAGTCGCTGATATTGCACCGGCACCAACATGGTGTGGGTGGCACGATGCAACTGAGCTAACTCAAGGTAGTGCCGCACATCGAACTTGGACATCATCACGCAAGTGCCACCCAGCCCCAGCGTGGGAATGACCGACACCAGGGTGGTGTTGGAATACAGCGGCGTGGCCACCAGGTTGACCGTGCGTTCGTCATAGCGGTTGGCATGTCCGCGCTGAATTTGCGCCCAGCGCATGCTCCAGGGTTGCAGAATGCCTTTGGGGACGCCGGTGGTGCCAGAGGAATAAATCAGGTTGAACGCCCAATCCGGTTGAGGGCTCACCGCTTGGGGGTGTGGGTCAGGACCGGCGGCGGCCAGCCAGGCCTGCCAGGCTTCGCCCGTGGGGCCATTGTCCAAGCTGACCACTGGCCAATCTTGGGCGGCCGTGGCGGGCAACCGCCCCAGGGCATCCGCATCCAGAAAGAGCACGCGTGGCTGGGCGTTGTCCAGCATGGCTTGCAAATGGGCTGCCGAGGAAGAGGGCGCCAGCGGAGCCGCGATCACCCCCGCGCGCAGGCCGCCCATGAACGCCACCACGTACTCGATGGAGGAGGTGGCGCACAGGGCGATGACATCGCCAGGTTGCAGGCCGGCCTGTTGCAATCGCGTTGCAACTTGATCCATCTGACGGTCCAGGCCGGCGTAATCCAGGGTGCGGCCGTTGCAGATCAGCGCGGGGTGCTGGCCACGTCGCTGGGCATGCAGGTGAATCAGGTCGGGCAGGGACCCAAAGGAGTGCTCTAACGGGTTCATCCGCGGCATGTTAACCGAGCACCTCGGGCGGTGCGGCCGCACGCGTGACGGCTGTCAGGCGCGGTAATCGATGATGTGCTGTCCGTTGGAGACGCGATGCACCGGCGACGGCGTCTGGACGCTGGATGGGCCTGTGGCAGGGTGATGGACTCCAGCGCCCGTGCCATGGCGTGATGAAGAGGCGGCGGGTGACGACGGCATGGAGGAATGGTTCGTAGCAACCGGGTGTGCATGCGCCCAGTCATTCCAGGCGGCCAGCCCCTCATCGCGTAGCTCATGGGCCAGTTGTTTGGCCATGCGTGCGTTGCTGCTTTGCAAGGCATTGCCAATGCGGTGCAGCAAGGGGTGGTTGCTCAATGCTGGGTCTTCATGTACCAGGCCGGCAAACTGCAGTCGTGCGGCATCCAGGTCGCCGCGCTCCAGGGCATCGACCAAGTCGATCAGCCAGTGCGCGCGACGATGACGTCGGGGCGGCACGTCCATGGCGTGGCCGCTGCCTTGGCCGCTCAATCCCTCGATCCGTAGGCCGAACATGTGGTCCATGGTGTCCTCCTGTGTGCGGAGCCCCCGTCTGAATCGATGGAGACATGTTTGGGAGATCGGCTCAGCATGGGCAAGCTTGAGCTTGGGGGAAGTGCGATTGACAGGGCTTCAAGTGGCATGCACGATGAAGGTATCGGTCCTGAACAGGGCGATTCAATTCACGATCAACAGGAGACATGACCCATGAAGCGTCGGCAATGGATTCAGCACGGTGGTTTGGCAGGCATCCTCGCTGCGGGTAGCGCCCCGGCCCTGGCACAGGCCCTGCCCGAGGTTCGCTGGCGCATGACGTCCAGCTTTCCCAAAACCCTGGACACACTGTATGGCGCCGCTGAAAACGTGGCCCGTCGCGTGAATGATGCGACCGGTGGCAAGTTTCAAATTAAAACCTTTGCGGCCGGTGAAATTGTCCCTGGCCTGCAAGTGCTGGATGCGGTTCAGAACGCCTCTGTCGAGGTGGGGCAAACCGCCATGTACTACTACTTCGGCAAGAACCCGGCCTTTGCCTTTGCCTCCTGCATGCCGTTTGGCATGAATGCACGTCAGCAAAATGCCTGGTGGTATTACGGCGGTGGTGAGGAGCTATACAACGAGTTTCTCAAGCCATTCAATTGCTACGCCATTCCCTATGGCAACACCGGGACGCAAATGGGCGGCTGGTTCCGCAAGGAGATCAAGACCATCAACGACCTCAAGGGACTGAAGTTCCGGGTGGGGGGCGTGGCCGGGCAGATTCTCCTGCGCCTGGGGGTGGTGCCGCAGCAGATTGCCGCTGGCGACATTTATCCGGCGCTGGAGAAAGGCACCATAGATGCTGCTGAATGGATTGGTCCACATGATGATGATCGCCTGGGCATAGCCAAGGTGGCCAAGTACTACTACACGCCGGGCTGGTGGGAGGGCAACTCGTCCGGTCACATGATCGTCAACCTCAAGGCCTGGGAGGCCCTGCCCAAGGAATACCAGCAGATCTTTATGGCCGCCTGTGGCGAGTCCAATGCCATGACCCTGTCCAAGTACGACCACTTGAACCCCGTGGGGCTCAAGAAGTTGCTGGCTGGGGGTGCACAGTTGCGTGTGTTTCCCAAGGCCGTGCTGGACGCTTGCTATGCGGCCACGCAGGAGCAGTACAGCGAGTGGGCGGCCAAACACCCCGAGTTCAAGACCCTGCTCACGTCCTACATGAACTACCTGCAGGAAGAGATCGCCTGGTTCCGCGTGGCCGAGGGCAGCTATGACAGCTACATGTCGCAGGTGATGCAAAAGAGCGCGCGCAAGTAATCTGTCACGCCTGACAGGGCGTGCAGTGCAAGCTTCAGCGTTGGTACCAGGCGCGTACTGCGCCGAGATAACGCTGCACACCCTCGGCCACGGTGGCACTGTCCAGTGCGCCGTAGGAGAGGCGTTGGTAGTTGGCGCGTGTTGTGTCGGTCAGGCCGAAGGCGAAGCCCGGGATGCAGGCCACCCGGTGCTGTTCCGTCATGAAGCGGTTGAAGGCCAGGGCATCGTCAACACCCGGCAATTTCATCAGGACGTAGAACGCGCCCTGGGTGTGCGGGTATTCCACCAGATCGCCCAGGGTGTCCAGTGCGGCATGGACCGTCTTGCGCACACGGGCCAAGGCCTCGATGTGCGGCGCCACCCAGTCACGTCCCAGCTTGAGCGCTTGCAAGGCTAGCACTTGAGAAGGCACGGGGGCGCAAATGATGTTGGTGTCCTGCACTTTGTTCATGGCATCGAACAGATCGGTCGGAAACACCACGTAGCCCACACGCCAGCTGGCCATGCCGTAATTTTTGGACATGGAATAGAAAGACAGGGTGTGTGCGTGCGCCCCGGGAATGGACCCGGGAGAAAAGTGACGGGCACCTTCGTAAGTGAAATACTCGTAGGCCTCATCACAGAAATGGTAGAGGCCATGGTGTGCGCACAGGGCGTTGACGGCGCGCAGATCTTCTTCGCGATAGACCGCCCCGGTGGGGTTGTTGGGGGTGACCGTGATGATGGCCCGGGTGCGTGGCGTGATGGCCCGTGCCAGCGCCTCCACATCCAGGCTCCAGTCCGGTCGGGTGGGGACTGGCACCGGCACGCAACCGGCCATGCGGATGGCCATTTCCTGGTTGAAGTAATACGGCATGGGCAGGATGAACTCGTCACCCGCATCGCCAATGGCCATGACGGCGTTCAAAAACGCCATGTTGCTGCCCGCCGTGACCATCACCTGGGATTGGCCCTGACACACAATGCCGTTTTCGCGCGCCAGCTTGCGTTCAATTTCTTCCACCAGCGGCTGATAGCCGGTGACCGGTTGATATTTGTGCAACTGGGCATCGGCCATCAAGGCGGGCAGGGCGGCGATGGCGTCAGCGGGCGGCGCGTAGCTCACCACGCCTTGCCCCAGGGAAATGGTGCCTGGGGTGGCGCGGGCCAGTGCAGCGATGGTGGGAATGATGGGGGTGTCGACCCCGTCCATGCGAAGTGAGTGTCGCTTCATGTCAGACGTTTCAAGCGTGATCGAGTATTCTTCCACAGAAGTTCCTGCGGGCTGCGTTGCCCGCATCCGCCACGTTTGTAGAAAGCCAGACATGAATCTCTTTGACCTCAGCGGCCAAGTGGCTGTCATCACCGGTTCCAGCCGCGGCATCGGACGGGCCATTGCCGAGCGCATGGCCGAGCACGGCGCGCGCGTGGTGATTTCCTCTCGCAAGGCCGATGCCTGCGAGGCCGTGGCCGCGGACATTCGTGCCCGCTTCGGTGAGGATCGGGCGGTGGCCATTGCCGCCAATATCTCGTCCAAAACCGATCTTCAACATCTCATGGACGAGGCGCGCTCACGGCTGGGGCCCATCGACATCCTGGTCTGCAATGCCGCCACCAATCCCTACTTTGGTCCGCAAGAAGGCATCAGCGACGATCAGTTCCGCAAGATCCTGGACAACAACATCATTGCCAATCACTGGTTGATCAGCATGGCCGTGCCGCAGATGAAAGAGCGACGCCGCGGCGCCATCATCATCATTTCATCCATCGGGGGGCTGCGTGGCTCGCCGGTGATCGGGGCCTATTGCATCAGCAAGGCAGCAGACATGCAGTTGGCGCGCAACCTGGCGGTGGAGTACGGGCCTCACAACATCCGGGTCAACTGCATTTCTCCGGGGCTGATCAAGACGGATTTTGCGCGGGCCCTGTGGGAGGATCCCGCCATGTTGTCACGTCGAACCGAAACGACGCCACTGCGCCGCATTGGTGAACCCGACGAGATTGCCGGCGCCGCGGTGTTCCTGGCCTCGTCGGCGGGTTCCTTCATGACCGGTCAGAGCCTGGTCATTGACGGGGGGGTGACGATTTGAGCCTGCCGGCTCAGGCGTCGTCCATGGCTGACGGGTCGTCCGGGAACACGGCCATGCCGCCAGCGTTGAGCTTCATGAGGAAGTAAAAATGCCTCAGTTCGGCCTTTTCGCAGTCCGGCGCTCCCAGCCAGCGGGCCAGGGCATGGGCTGGAATGTACATCTGCTTGGCGCCAAAATCCACGCCCACGCGGAAGTACCCGTCAGTCGGTTCCGAGAAGTCGAACACTTTGCCGGTCTGTCCGACCGGCCAGGGTTTCTTGAGCACGATGACCGTTCGTCCCGGGCGGGCGAGGTAATCAAACGTGTCCTCGTAGGCCTCCCGGTGCCGCGTGTGCTGAGCCATGGCGGTGGCGGTGACCTGTTCAATGAATTGTTCAACTTTCATGGTCCATGGATCGGCTTCAGTGGATAGAACTTGAGCCCTAGGTGGACAGACATTTTTGAAGGGAATTTCATGTTTTATGGCGAAATCGAAGGGGGTGGGTTCGAGGTCATCGAGCCCGAGTTTGCCGGCTGTTTTGTCGGCCATGCCCGTCTGGAGCGGTTGTGGACGGGTTGCCGCTGGGCTGAGGGCCCCGCCTGGTTTGGCGGCGGACGCTATCTGATCTGGTCGGATCTGCCCAACAACCGGCTGATGCGCTATGACGACACCGATGGCTCGGTGTCCGTGTTTCGCCAGCCCAGTGGCTTTGCCAACGGCAATACGGTGGACCGGCAAGGGCGGCTCATCACCTGTGAGCACCTGAACCGGCGTGTCACCCGGACCGAGCATGACGGCTCGATCACGGTGCTGGCCAGCCACTTTCAGGAACGACGACTCAATTCACCCAATGACGTGGTGGTGAAGTCCGATGGCTCGATCTGGTTCACCGACCCCAACTACGGCATCATTGCCGACTATGAAGGGGGCCGGGCCGAGCAGGAGCAGGTAGGCTGTCATGTCTATCGCATCGACCCGGACACGGGGACGGTGACCTGCGTGGCCGATGATTTCGATCACCCCAACGGCCTGGCCTTTTCCCGCGACGAGCGGCATTTGTACGTGGCCGACAGCGGCTTCACGGAGTCGCCGCAGGCCCCCCGTCATATCCGTTGCCTGACGCTGGATGCCAGCGGTCAGCGGCTGGGGGCATCCCGTGTGTTTGCCGAATGTCAGCAAGGCATCTTTGACGGCTTTCGCATCGATGAGCAGGGGCGGGTGTGGGCGTCCACCGCTGGTGGCGTGAACTGCTACGCCCCGGACGGTCGCTTGATTGGCAAAGTGCACGTGCCTGAAATGGTGGCCAACGTGGCCTTTGGCGGCGTGCAACGCAATCGCTTGTTCATTTGCGGCACCACGTCGCTGTACGCCATTTATCTGAAGATCAACGGCTGACACCCACCCTCAGGGCTTGATATTGCCCTTGCGGATGACGTCAGAGAACACGCTGGACACCATCTTGAGGTACTTGGTGAAGTCCTCGTTTTTGCGGAAGTCGATTTCGATGGCGATGCCGTCGAACGCTTTCTTCATCTCCGGTGTCTGCATGGCTTTTTCCAGCACGTTGGTGAGCTGATCCACGATGGGTCGCGGTGTATTGGCTGGCGCCATCATGCCGAACCAGGCGCCCAGATCAAAGCCAGGGATGCCGGCCGCCGTGGCCAGGGGGGGCACGCCGGGCGTGACGCTGCTGCCTTTTTCCAACGAGACGCCATAGGCTTTGAGACGGCCATTGCGAACAAAAGGCAAGGTGGAACCCGCCGTTTCAATACAGTAGGCCACTTGCCCACTGATCACGTCTGTCAGAGCCGGCACTGATCCTTTGTAGGGGACATGCGTGGCCTGCAGTCCCAGCGCGGCGTTGAAGGACTCACAGATCAGGTGCGCGGTGGCGCCGGTCCCGGAGGAGGCGAAGGAATACTTGTTGGGGTTGCCCTTGATCAGCGCGACCAACTCCTTGGCGTCCTTGGCGGGAAAGTCCATGCCCGTCACCAGCAGGTAGGGGGACAGTCCCAGCATGGCAATGGGGGCGAAGTCTTTGTCGGAATCGTAGGGTGTTTTGGTGAACAGCGGGCTGATGCTCACCGGACCACTGGAGGCTGCCAAGAGGGTGTATCCGTCAGCCGGGGCCTTGGCCACAGCGTCCGTGCCAATGGTGCCGCCAGCACCTGCGCGGTTATCGATGACAAAGGGCTGTCCCAGAATCTTGCTCAATTCCTGGCCCAGCACACGAGCAGCCAGGTCGGTGGCCTGCCCGGGAGGCCAGGGCACCATGAGCTTGATGGGTCGGTTGGGGTACGCTGCTTGGGCCTGAGCTGGTGCGTGCAAGCCTACCACGCTGGCAGCACCGATGGCGGCCGTCTGGCTCAGCAGATCTCGACGGGTGATTCCGGACAGTGGGGAAAAGGGATGCGTTTTGCGGTTCATGAAAACACTCCTGGCAGGGTTGAGGTCAGTGATGAATCAGGGGACAGGTGAGTCACGTTGTCAGTGACATGTCACACGTCAGGCCGTGGCCAATTCTCGGGCCGAGGCCACTTGTTCCAAGTGGGTCAGGCGTTGCCACAGTCCCTCGCGGTCCAGCGGAACATGACCTTGTGTGCAGTCCATGAATTTGAGGCGCATGTCTTCTTCGGAGAGCACGCATTTGGCGTTGCCGCGGGCAAAGCGAATGTCACCGGTGTCCAGTACGCGGCCGTCATCAAGCTCCAGTTCCACGCGGTCATTCATCGCGAAGATGGGCTCGACGGTGCAGCGTGAATCGTCGGTGCTGATGTTCACACGCGGCATGAGCGCACGGATCGGTGCCTGGGCCACCACCTCGTCGGTCAGCTCATGCAGGCCAACCCGTCCATGTACCAGAGCAGAGGCAATGGCAAATTCCAGACTGAACTTGGCCTCCAGTCCGGTGATGGGGGAGTGGTTGCGCAGCATGGAGGCCTGCGCCACCCCAATGCGCGCGCGAATGGTCTTGACGCGATCGGCTTGCAGGCCATGGTCGCGTCGCAAATCCAGCACGCCGTCAATCACGCGGTGCGTGGCATAGCAGGTGGGGTACTTCTTGATGGAGAGCCCGTAGTCGAGGATGCGCAAGGTCTTGCCCAGCGTCGTGCATGCAGAATCCCGGTCGGCCTGGCCATGCGGGGAGAGGGCGGCCAGATAGCCCGCATGATGTTCAAAAGCGTCCGGCGCCGCGGTCAAACCCAGCCGGGCGAATTGCACGGCCTCCAGGCCACAGGCCGCTGCACGTCCAGCGTGCAAGGGCTTGGTCATGGTGCCGAAATTGGCCACCAGTCCGCCGGCCATGCTGGCCGACAGCGCCAGTGCGTGCTGAGTCTGCGCCAGTGGCAGCCGATGCAGATAAGCCGCAGCCGCACAAGCACCCACGGTGCCCAGCACGGCGGTGGGATGCCAGCCCTTGAGGTGATAAGCATCTTTCTCGCGGGTGAACAATTCGGCCCACACTTCATAGCCCACCAGGTAGGCACGCAGGGCTTCGGCGCCCGAGGCATTGACTTCTTCCGCAGCGGCCAGCACCGCCGGCACCAGCACCGTGCTGGGGTGCCCCCCCAGGGCCACGTCGTCAAAGTCCAGCGCATGGCCGGCTGTGCCGTTGATCAACGCGGCATCCGCAGCATTCAGTCGCACTCCGCCCAGCAGCACAGACGAGGCGCCCGTGGCCGGATGGCGCGCAGCCACAAACTGGCGAGCGATCTGCACCACCGGTTCATCACGGCCTGCAATCATGGTGGCCAGGGTGTCGGCAAAACCGGTCTTGATGATGCGCACGGCCTCTGGCGGCAGTTGCGCGGGCAAATTCGGTTGGTGCACAAAGGCGGCCAGTGCTGCGGTCAATCCTGTCATGGCTTGTCTCCTCTGGGGTGAGCGGTGCTTGCGGGTGGCGTTCGTGCGTGTTGGTCAGGCGGCCAGGGGTTCTCGGGCAGGGTCCAGCATGGTGCGATATTTGACGGGCAGCCCTGCACGCGCCAAGGTGCCGTGCATCTCGATGTCGGGCAAGGTGTCGCGGATGATCTGGCGGATGGCCACCAGCTGCTCCAAATTCACACCGGTGCGCAGCCCCATGGAGTCAAGCATGAAGCACAGGTCTTCCATCACGATGTTGCCCGTGGCCCCAGGCGCAAACGGACAACCCCCGATGCCCGCCAGCGAAGCATCAAAGTGGCGAATGCCGCACTCCAGGGCCGCGGCCACGTTGGCCAGGCCGGTGCCGCGGGTGTCATGGAAATGCGCGGCAATGACCTTGTCACCCAGCTCGGCCTTGAGGGCCTTGAACACGGAGCGCACCAATTGCGGGTCGGCGTAGCCCACGGTGTCGGGGATGACGAGTTCATCGGCACCAGCTTCGGACAGCATGCAGGCATACTTGACCACATCGCTCACGGCCACGCGGCCTTCAAAGGAACACCCAAAAGACGTGGCCAGACCGGCCACGATGATGGGCCGCTTGTCTGCCGGCTGAGCCCGGATCAGCTCGACAATGCGGCGGAAATCGGCCACCGAATCTTCACGTTCGCGGCGCACGTTGTTGAGGTTGTGCGTCTTGCTGGCCGACATCACGAAGTTGAGTTTGTGCACGCCCAGTTCCAGCCCGCGTTCTGCGCCACGGTAGTTGGGAATCAGCGCAGCGACGGTGAGGCCCGGCACTTTCAACGCGCCCACAGACACGGCTTCCGCGTCCACAAACTGCGGCACCACTTTGGCGGGCACGTAAGAGGTGACTTCGATCTCCTGCACACCCGCCGCCGCTTCGGCGGCAATCCAGGCCAGCTTGCGCTCGGTGGGCATGAAGGTGGGATGAATCTGAAGGCCGTCACGCAGGCCCACTTCACGGACAACAACATCAATTTGGGACATGGTTTACCTCACTTGCCTTTGAACACGGGTTTGCGTTTTTCGTTGAAGGCGCGCACACCTTCGTAGCGGTCTTCGGTTTCCACCAGGTGGTTGTAGGCCTCGACCTCGAAACGGAAGGCGGTACGAAGTTCCATTTCGAAACCATAACGAACGGACTTCTTGATTTGCCGTACGGACAGCGGGGCATTGCCGGCGATGGTGGTGGCCGTTTGCAAGGCCATGGCCAGCACCTGATCCGGCTCGGCGATGTCATTGAACAAACCCCAGGCCAGGGCTTTTTGCGCGCTGATGGGTTGGCCCGTCATCAACAGTTCCTTGGCACGGCGTTGACCCACGGCACGGGGCAAATTCTGGGTGCCGCCAGCGCCCGGCATGATGCCCAGCGTGACTTCGGTCAGGGCAAATCGCGCCGCATTGGAGGCGTAGGCAAAGTCGCAGCTCAGCACGGTTTCAAAACCACCGGCATAGGCATGGCCGTTCACAGCGGCGATCACTGGAATGGGCATGTCGGTGAGGGTCCAGTACATGCGTTCAAACAACTCATGCTGCTTGATCCACTGTTCCTTGGTCATGCCGTTGCGCTCTTTCAAATCGCCACCCGAGCAGAAAATCTTGTTGGGACCCGCGCCCGTCAGCACGATGCAGCGCACATCGCCGGCGTCCTCGGTCAGGCGGCTCCACAGGTCAAACAGGTCGCGACCCATCTGGGTGCTGATGGCGTTGCCCACTTCAGGGCGATTCAGGGTGACTTGCAATACGTGCGGCGCGACCATCTCGGTCAGCACGGTGGCGTAAGCGGGCAGGGACAAAGTCATGGATTAACTCCTCGGGTTCAAGATCGATTCGGTATGTTCGCCCAGCTTGGGCGGCGCGCCCCGCGACACGGGACGTTGCCCATCCAGGCTCAGGGGCAGGGTGACAAAACGCATGGAGGTGTCCGGGACCGGCTGGATCAAGCCCAGGGCCTGGGTTTGCGGATGCTCGGCCATTTGCTGAATGGTTTGCACAGGTGAGCAGGGAATGCCCGCCGCCTCCAGGGCCTCCACCCATTCACGAGTGGGGCGCTGAGACATCAGTTCGTCGAGCAGGCGGTACAACTCCACCTGGTTGCGCACGCGTGAGGGGTTGTCCACAAAACGCGGATCTTCGATCCACTCGGGATGCCCCACCACCTTGGCCAGGCTGCGAAACAAGCTGTCGCTGCCGGCCGCCACCACCACTTCGCCATCCAGCGTCATGTAAGCCTTGTAGGGGGCAATGCCAGGTGCCCCCGAGCCCTGTTTCTGCGGGCTTTCCCCCGTGCACAGGTATTGCGCGGTGAGCAGCGAGGTCCAGGAGGCCGCTGTTTCAAACAGGGAGACATCCACGACGCGGCCACGTCCGGTCTGTTGACGCTCATACAAGGCGGTGAGAATGCCCACCACCGACCACAGGCCCGTGCCCATGTCCACGATCGAGGCGCCCACGCGCACGGAGGGACGACCAGGTTCGCCGGTGGTGCTCATCACGCCGCCAAAGGCCTGCATCAGTGGGTCATAGCCCGGGCGCTCTTTCAAGGGACCTTCGCGCCCGAAGGCGCCCAAATTGCAATACACCAAGGAGGGCTTGGTGGCCAGCAAGGTGGGGCCGTCGATGCCCAGCTTTTCCACGTGACCAGGGCGAAGGTTTTGCAGCACCACGTCGGCGCGCTCGATGATGAGTTGCTTGAGGGCGGCGGCTTCCTGGGCATCTCGGAAATTGCAGACCACAGAACGCTTGTTGCGATTGAGTGACTGGAAAAACGCGGAGGCACCTTCCCAAAAGGGCGGACCCCATCGGCGTGCATCGTCGCCGTCGGACTTTTCCACCTTGATGACATCGGCGCCAAGCTCACTCAGGATGTGACCAGCAAAGGGGGCGGCCACACTGTGACCCAATTCAATGACCACCAGACCTTTGAAGGGTTGGGGGGCGGTGGAGGAAGATGCGCTCATTCGGCCTGTGTCGTGTTGTCGGGAGTCCCGTTTGAATTCATATTACCAAAACCCTGTTCAATGGCGTGTCGCCGATTGAACGGGGCCATGGGTCCATCGGGTGTCGAGTCCACGCTACGGACAGGGCTGGCGCAAAGGGCTGGGGTATAGTGACCTGCATTTCAAATCGGCACTTCGGAGAGATCCATGAAATCCTTGCCCAGTTTTGCTTCAATGCGTCGTGTCTGTTGGCTGATCGGTGTGTTGAGCACCTTAAGCGTGCAAGCCTGGGCACAGGCCTATCCTGCCAAGCCGTTGAAAATTCTGGTGCCCTTTGTCGCCGGTGGCACCAGCGACATCGTGGCCCGCGCCGTGGCGCAAAAGCTCAATGAAGCGGGGTATGTCACGGTGGTGGAAAACCGTCCAGGGGCCAATGGCTCATTGGCGGCCGAGGCCACCGCCAAATCGCCCAACGACGGTTACACCATTCTGGTCGGCTCGATTGGCACCTTCGCCATCAACATGAGCCTGTACAAACAGCCCAAGTACGACGTGATGCGCGACTTCGAGGCGATCACGGTGGCGGTGCGCACGCCCAATGTGCTCATCACGCCGCCGGGCTTGCCTGCCGCCAACGTGAAAGAGTTCATCGCCTATGCCAAGGCCAATCCTGGCAAGGTGGCCTATGGTTCCTCTGGCTCCGGGTCCAGCGACCACCTGTCCGCCGAACTGTTCAAGCAGCAAACCAATACCTTTGGCGTGCACATCCCCTACCGGGGTGGCGCAGCCGCGCAAATGGACATCATGGCCGGCAACATCGAGGCGTCCTTTCAGAACTTTGGGACCGTGGTGCCCTACATCCGCTCCGGCAAGATGAAAGCCCTGGCCGTGACCTCGCGCGAGCGCATGCCGCAATTGCCGAACGTGCCCACCATGATCGAGAGCGGCTTGTTCGATTTCGATGTCACGTCCTGGCAAGCCCTGGTGGCGCCCAAAGGAACCCCGCGCGAGATTGTGGCCAAGCTTCAGGCCGACATTGCGCGTGGTCTGCGTTCACCCGATGTGGCCCAGCGCTTCAAGGACCAGGGGTTCGAGATCGTGGCCAATACGCCGGAGCAGGCCAGTGCCTTTTTCAAGTCCGAGATCGATCGCTGGGCCGTGGTGGTGAAAGCCTCTGGTGCCACCGTGGATTGAACGCCTAGGCCGCAGCCGGCCTGAACGTCAGCGTGAAGCCATCAGCGCCTCGTCAAAGATGGCCACGGCTCGCGTCCAGCCAGCCGAAGCGCCCCGGATCTTGTGGGGGAAACAACTGATGTAAAACCCGCTGGCCGGCAGCGACTCCAGGTTGTGCAGTTTTTCCAGGTGACAGTAGCCAATGTCACGTCCCGCCTTGTGCCCCTCCCAGATGAGCGAGGCGTCTTGGCTGGACTGATATTTCTGCGCCGTGTGCACAAAGGGGGCGTCCCAGCTCCACGCATCGGTGCCCGTCAGGCGCACACCCCGGTCCAGCAAATAACGCGTGGCGTCATAGCCCATGCCGCAACCGCTGGCCACATAGTCGGGTTGTCCGTAGCGGGAGCCTGCACGGGTATTCACCACCACAATTTCCAGGGGTGACAGGGTGTGGCCTATGCGTTGCAGTTCCTGCGCCACCTCCTGTGCGGTCACCACATGACCGTCCGGCAGATGACGAAAGTCCAGCTTGACGCCGGGCTGAAAACACCACTCCAGCGGGACAGCATCAATGGTGATGGCGGGCTTGGCCTGGCCCAGTGCCTTGTCCATGGTGGAGTGGAAGTGAAAGGGCGCATCCAGATGGGTGCCGTTGTGGGTGGAGAGTTGCACCGTCTCCACGGCCCAGCCTTCGCCATCGGGCAGGTCTTCTTTTTGCAAGCCGGGAAAGAAGGGGGCGATTTGCTCGAACGTATGCTCGTGGGTGAAGTACTCGATCTTGGGCGCAAACGCCGGCGGATCACTCATCACATCGTTTTCAAGATAGATCGACAAGTCGACAAATTTTCTGGGCATTCACGTCTCCTCGCGCAGACTCCGTCAATTGAGGGGATGATAGCGGCTCGCTGTCCAGCCACCGGGGGATGATTCGGGTGGACTGGATTCTTGTTGGAACAACCCGGGAGTCCTGTGTGACCGCCATTCCCTACACCTCGCTGGGCCACAGTGGCCTCAAAACACCACCGCTCTGGCTGGGCACGATGATGTTTGGCGATCAAACCCCTGAGTCCGAGGCACGGCGCATGATCGAGTCCTGCCGCGAGGCCGGGCTGTATGCGGTGGACACCGCGGACAACTACGCCGGTGGTGCCTCCGAGCGCATGCTGGGCCAGTTGATTGCGGCAGACCGTGAGCGCTGGATCGTGGCCACCAAGGTGGCCAATGCCATCGGCGATCAGGCCAATGACCGCGGCCTGTCGCGACGCTGGGTGATGCAAGAGGTGGACAACAGCCTGCGCCGCCTGGGCACCGACTGGATCGACGTGTACTACATGCACCGTGACGACGAAAGCACGCCCATTGAGGAAGTGCTGTCCACCTTTGCACGTTTGATTGAAATGGGCAAGATCCGTTACTACGGCTTGTCCAATTTCCGCGCCTGGCGCGTGGCCCGCTTGGTGGAGACCGCGCACCGCATGGGCGTGCCGCCACCCATCGTGTGTCAGCCGCCCTACAGCGCCGCCACTCGCTTGATTGAAACCGAATTGCTGCCATGCTGCGAACACTATGGCGTGGGCGTGGTGGCCTACAGCCCCTTGGCGCGTGGTGTGCTGACGGGCAAGTACAAGCCCGGTGAGGCGCCTGCCGAAGGCACGCGTGCCGCGCGCGGTGACCGCCGCATTCTGCAGACCGAGTTCCGTCCGGAATCCATTGCCATGTCACAGGCATTTGAACAGCATGCACGCTCACGCGGCATGACGGCCACCCAATTGGCCATTGCCTGGGTGCTCAACAACCGGCTGGTGCATGGCGTGATTGGTGGACCCAAAACCATGGACCAATGGCAGGACTATCTCTCGGCGCTGTCGTGCCGCCTGACCGCCGAAGACGAAGCCGCCATCGATGCACTGGTGCCACCGGGCTATGCCACGACGCATGGTTACAACGACCCGCAATATCCACTCACCGGACGGCTCCCACGATGAATACATCAACAACACGCCCCGTGGTGGGGCTGGTGGGGCTGGGCATCATGGGCAGTGCCATGGCGCCCAATTTGCTTGCTGCGGGGTTTGAGGTGGTGGGCTTTGACCTGTCACCCGAACGCCTGCAGGTCTTCCAACAAGCCGGGGGAACCCCAGCAACTTCACCTCAGGCGGTGGCTCAAGCCGCCCGCATCGTGATCACTTCGTTGCCCAGTGTGGCCGCACTTCACAGTGTGGTTCTGGGGCCGCAGGGCCTGACAGCCGCCAGCGGCGAAGGGCACATTCTGGTGGAGACCAGCACCTTCCCTATTGAAGACAAGCAGGCAGTCCGTGATCAGGCCTCAGGCTGGACCATGCTGGACTGTCCGCTCAGCGGCACCGGTGCGCAGGCCGTCACCAAGGATTTGTTGGTGTACGCCAGCGGGGACCCACAAGCCATCCAGACCTGTGGACCGGTGTTCAACGGTTTCGCGAAGGCGCATCACGATGTGGGCGCATTTGGCAATGGTTCGCGCATGAAGTTCGTGGCCAACCTCCTGGTGGCCATCCACAATGTGGCTGCCGCCGAAGCCTTTGCCCTGGGCATCAAGGCGGGCCTGGATGCGCAAACCATTTACAAGGTGATTGCTGATGGCGCAGGAGGCTCACGCATGTTCAGCGTGCGCGGTCCCCAGATGGTGGCCAACCACTATGAGCCTGCCACCATGAAGGTGGAGACCTGGCAAAAGGACATGAGGATCATTGCCGAGTTTGCCGCCAAGGTGGAAGCGCCCACGCCCTTGTTTCATGCCACCGCGCCCATCTACAACATCGCCATGGCGCAAGGTCGAGGCGCGCAGGACACGGCCGCGGTGTTTGCCGTCCTGGCTGACATGGCGCGGATAGACTTGCCCGCATCATCCTGAGGAGACTACGCATGTTCACGTTTTTGTCGCTTCCTTGTTTTCGTCGGTGGGCCATCCTGGCCCTGGGTACCCTGTTGGGTGGCCTGGCGCTGGCGCAGGATTACCCGAATCGCCCGATCACCCTGGTGATGCCCTATGCGGCTGGCGGGCCCGGCGATGTCATCACCCGCATTTATGCAGCGGCCCTGCAAAAAAGCCTGGGACAGCAAGTGGTGGTGGAGAACCCGGCCGGTGCGGCGGGGTCCATCGGCACGGCCAAGGTCGCGCGCAGCAAGCCGGATGGATACACCTTGTTGATGATCCATGTCAGCCATGCCACCAACCCGTTCATGTTCAAGTCCTTGAGCTACAACCCGGTGGAAGACTTTGAGCCCATTGGACTGGCCACGGAAGGGCCGATGTTGCTGGTGGCCAGGAAGGATTTTCCGGCGCGTGATGCGCGTGAGTTTCTGGACTATGTGCGCGCCAATGCTTCCAAGCTCAGCATGGGTCACGCCGGCCCGGGCTCGGCCGCGCATTTGTGCAACCTGAAATTCATGCAGGCCCTCAAGGTGGATATCACCCAGGTGCCTTACAAGGGCGCGGCGCCCGCTCTCAACGACTTGATGGGCGGACAACTCGACCTGATGTGCGACCAAACCTCCAACAACCTGCCCACGGTGCAAAGTGGTCGTGTGCGTGCCTATGCCGTGGCTGGCACCCAACGGCTGGCGCAAGTGCCGGACGTGCCTTCACTGCAAGAGGCCGGTTTGTCTGGCTTTGAGATCAGCATCTTTTTTGGCATGTACGCGCCCAAGGGCACACCCAAGCCCGTGCTGGATCGCCTGACAGCGGCATTGCAACAAGCCGTGCGAGACCCCGACGTCAAGGCACGACTGGCCGCCTTGGCCACCTTGCCAGTGCCGGTGGAGAAAGCCCGGCCTGAAGCCTTGCGGGCGCACCTGAAATCAGAAATCGATACCTTGGGACCTTTGTTGCAAGGGGCGGGGATCAAGCCTGAATGAGTTTGAGGGTGCGTCGAGACAGATTGCCCAAGGGGGTGATGCGTGCTGTTTAATGCCCAGGAGCGTCACGCACGCCGGGTGGCTTTTTGGTCAGGCGTTCGCATGGCGTTGGGTGCACCGGCGGCCGTGCTGTTTGCCGGCATGCTGGGCTTTGGCGCCCTGGGTCACGCCAGTCAGATGGATCCCTGGCTGATGTCCCTGAGCAGCTGGACCGTGCTGGCCTTGCCAGGGCAGGTGGTGATGATCGAGATGCTCTCGCACGGCGCCTCCTGGATGGCCATCATGCTGGCCGTGACGCTCACCTCCAGTCGGTTTGTCGTCATGGTGGTGACGCTATTTTCTCAATTTGACGATCGTGACCGGCGCCCACGTCTGTATGCCTGGGTGCACCTCTTGGCCATGACCGCTTGGGCCTTGTCCATGCGGGATTTTCAAACCATGCCCCGTGAGCAGCGTGCGCCGTTTTTCCTGGGCCTGGGCCTGGTGTGCGGTTTGGTGGGCTTGCCGGGTACCGCCCTGGGCTATTGGCTGGCCGGCAGCGTGCACCCGGCCGTCACTTTGGCCATGGTGTTCATCAACCCTTTGTTTTTTCTGCTGACCTTCACCGAGGTGCGCCCCTGGGCCAATCGACTGGCCATTGTGATGGGTTGTGTCCTGGGACCCTTGATGTATTTGCTGGACGCAGACACCAGTTTGCTCACCACAGGGTTGCTGGCTGGCAGCCTGGGTTATTGGGTGGACAGGCGATGGTTGCGTCCAGGCACACCAGTCATCTCCACCGCGGGAGTTCAGGAATGAACTGGACCTTGCATGGCCCTTGGCTGGCGTTGATCGGAGCCAGTGTGGGGACCTATTTGTGCCGCGCAGTGGGTGTGGCCATGGCGGGGCGATTGAATGCGGACAGTGAGTTCTTTCGCTGGCTGTCGGCCGTCACCTATGCCATGGTGGCGGCGCTGACCGTGCGCCTGGTGGTGCTGCCCCAGGGGCCGCTGGCCACGGTGCCCTTGTGGCTACGTATTCTGTTGTGCGTGCTGAGCGTGGCCGTGATGATGTCACGCCCGCAACGCCGGCTGGTCCCGGCCTTGTTGACCGGCACCCTCCTGATGCTGATCTACGGCTTTATGCGGTGACGCGTGGCGCCACGGACAGGCCACGCACGCCGTGCTTGTCAATCAGCCGCGCCACCAGCCCCGTGTCAATGGCCTCGTTCACGAATTGCTGCAGGAACACCGCGGCTTGCGTGTTGCGCTTGTGCGTGCCGATGGATTGCTGCACCGCGGTGAATTGGCCGGGCAGAATGCGCGAACCAGGCCATTTCTCGGCGTCGGACAGCAGTCGAGGGCGCAGGCAGGCCATGGCTTCCAGGCCATCGCGCTGAACCATTTCCAAGGTGGCATCAAAGCCTTCGGCATGCACCAGCGTGGCATGTTGAATGTGCCGCTTGAGCCACAGGTCGTAGGCACTTCGCGCGGCCACGCCAATGCGCACACCGGGGCGGTCAATCTCTGCCATGGTTTGAATGGGTGAACCCGGTGGCACCAGATAGGTGGCCTCGATCTCCACATAGGCGGTGGAGAAGGTGATGCGTTCAGCACGTGCCGGCTCGGCACCGATGAGGCCGATATCCCAGGTGTTGTCCGCCGCAGCATCTGCCAGTTCGCCAGGCGTGGCATAGGGCACCAGCTGAAGGCCCACGCCCAGACGGTCGGCAATGGCTCGCGCCATGTCCGGGCCCACACCTTGTGGTTCACCCTGAGGGCCACGGCTGCTGACCAGCAGGAAGTTGAGCAGATTGACAGCGGCACGCAGCGTTCCCTGGGGAGCCAGTTCCTGAATGATGGCGTCGTACATGAGACCTCTGGAATAGGTGAATCAACGAAATGAGCCGCTGAGTCTATCGTGCCTGCCAGTGGTTGGCGTTCGGACTGTCGCCTGCTGGACGTTCCATGTGTCAGCGTCTCGGGGCGCGAATTGACAAGACCTTTGAGCCTACCTACAGTGGCCAGCACTGTTGATCATTTGACTTGCCGCATGTTCCGAGCTCCCACCACCCTGGCGCAAACCTCTGACGCCACCCGCGATCTGCCCGAATACCTCACCCTGCATGAAATTGTGAAAAAGGCGCGCCAGCGTCTAAGCCACGACAACTGGGACTACATCATTGGTGGCACGGAGACCGAAGTGAGTGTCAAGCGCAATCGTCTGGCGCTGGACTCGCTGGGCTTTCGTCCTCGCATCCTGCGTGATGTGAGCCGCATCGATGCCGGCACCGATTTTCTGGGACGACGCTTGCGCCTGCCTGTGGTGCTGGCCCCCGTCGGCAGTCTGGAATTGTTCAGTGCCGAAGGCGCCGCCGAATCTGCCCGTGCCGCTCACACCTTTGGTGTGGCGCACATGCTGAGTTCGGTGTGTCAGCCGGGCATCGAAGGCTTGGCCGAAGCTGCGCCCAAGGCGCTGCGGACCTATCAGCTCTATGTGCATGGCGACGCGGGCTGGATCGACGACCGGATTGAACGCTGCATCGAAGCGGGCTACTCGATGTTCTGTTTCACGGTGGACTCCGCGGTGTACAGCCGGCGTGAGCGAGATCAGGCCAAGCGCAACATTCGCCGCAACGTGGTGCCAGGGCGTGAGATGCAGGTGTTTTTCAGCTGGAAGGACATTGAGCGCATTCGCGCCAAATACAACATTCCCCTGGCACTCAAGGGCGTCGACACGGCCGCCGATGCGCAACTGGCGCTGGACCATGGCATCGACATGATCTATGTGTCCAACCATGGTGGGCGTCAACTCGATCATTGCCTCGGCTCGATGGCCGTGCTGCCCGAGATCGTGGACGTGGTGAAAAAACGGGTGCCGGTGATTGTTGATGGCGGCATCAACCGGGGTTCGGATCTGGTGAAGGCCATGGCGGCCGGCGCTGACATGGTGGGCCTGGGCCGCATGCAATGCCTGGCCCTGGCCGCCGGGGGTGAAGCCGGTGTGGTGCGCATGCTGGAAATTCTGGAGCATGAGGTGATGACCTGCATGGGCTTGCTGGGTGTCAATCACTGGGGTGAGTTGGAGCGTTCGCACATCTGTGCCGCGCCGCCCATTGACACCCCGCACACCCTGAGTGCCTTCCCCCTGTTGTCTCTGGACGAAAAATCCTTTTTCTGAAGCGATGGCCGATCATGGCCAGCCCCTTCGCCCGGTTTGAGTTATCAAGGAGTCGATCATGCGTTTGTCCACCCTGATTCCCGCCGTCCTGGCCGCCACCCTGAGCTGGGGCGCGCTCCCGGTGCAGGCCCAAGGCAGTTACCCCAACAAACCGGTACGCATGATCGTGCCATTCCCGGCTGGACAAGCCACCGACATGGTGGCCCGCATGCTGGCTGAAGGGCTCGGTCGTGTCTGGGGGCAGCAGGTGGTGGTGGAAAACCGTCCGGGTGTGCCCGGCATGATGGTGGGCAAAGAGGCGTTGCCCGATGGTTACACCATCACCTTCGGCACCAGTGGCACGCTGGCGGTGAATCCGGCGGTCATTGCGAAGATCACCTATGACACGCAGCGCGATTACGCCATGATCCACGGCGGCAGCATCATCCCGATGGTGATTGTGGCCAGCGCAAATTCCCAGTTTCAAACACTGAAAGACTTCGGGCAGCGGCCAGTCCACGATGCGTGAGGCATGCGAGGCGAGATACAGCGAACGCCGTCCTGTGGACGGAAAGTCCCGCACCAGGGGCTGAATGGCGCCCTTGAGACGATCCTTCTCCGCCGACGAAAATTCAAAGCCCAGGACTTCACGTGAATACGCGATGGAGTGATGCACCTGCAAGCCTTCCAGCTGGCGTTGGGTGTCCTCGTCCAGCCAGTCGTACGCCGTGCGCATATCGGCAAACTGGGTATCAGCGCGCACTGGTGGCAGCACGCGGGCGCTGAGCATGGAGTAACGACCGGGCGGACTGACAAAGCTGGCGTCGGCGTGCCACAGGCGGTTCGCCAGAGAGCTGACACGCCGACGGTCATCGGGCGCGAGCAGCTCGCCATCGGCGCCCACGTTGGAAATGTCCGACAAGGCCTCATTGCCAAAGCGGTTCTTGACCATCACGGCCGTGGAGGTCTGCGCGTGCAATTGCCCGTCAAAACGGGTGGCGAAGTCCAGCTGTTCTTCGTCGGTGAAGGGCTGTTGGCGAAACACCAGCACCCCAAAGGTGTCCATGGCCTGACGCAGCGTCTGAAGCGTGGCAGGGTCACGGACTTGCCGCAGGTCGATCGGACTGACCTCCGCGACAAAGGTGTCATGCAGAGGTTTGAAACTGAGCGAGGTCATGCACGGTCTCCTGTCCTCAATCGGGTTTGATATTGCCTTCACGGATCACCTTGGACCACTTGCGCATCTCGGAGCGGGTGAAGCTGTCCAGTTCCTGCGGCGAGGTGGGGCTGGCAATGGCGCCCAGCTCCTCGATGCGCTGACGCACGTCGGGCAGGGACAAGATGCGTGTGACGTCAGTGTTGATGCGGGTGATGGCCTCGGCAGGTGTGCCAGCGGGCGCCAGCAGCGCGCCCCAGGTGAAGGCTTCATAGCCCTGCAGGCCCGGCATTTCATCCAGCGCCGGGGTTTGCGGCCAGGAACTCAGGCGTTGACGATTGCCGGTGGCCAGTGCCTTCAGCTTGCCATTGCGCACCTGAGGACCCGATGACAACACGCTGTCAAAGAGCACACTGCACACGCCCCCGATGGCGGCAATGATGGCGGTGCCGCTGCCACTGTAAGGCACATGGGTGAGCGAGAGGCCTGTCATCGATTTGAACAACTCTGCCGCCAGGTGCGAGGGCGAACCCGCACCGATGGAACAGTAATTGGCTTGCGAGGGATTGGCCTTGACCCAGGCGATGTACTCGGCCACGGTGTTCACCGGCAATTGCGCGGGCACCACCATGAGCAGTGGGTTGACCGACAACAACGAGATGGCGCTGAAGTCTTTCAACGGGTCATAGGGTATTTTGGGAAACAGGCTGATGTTGATGGCGTGCGGACCTGCACCGGTGGAGAGCAGGGTGTAGCCATCAGGCGCGGATTTGGCCACCAGGTCACTGCCAATCATGGCTGCACCACCCGGGCGGTTATCCACCAGCACCGGCTGTTTCCAGATGTCCGAGAGCTTCTGCGCCAGCAACCGAGTGAGGATGTCGGTGGTGCCTCCAGGCGGGTAGGGCACGACGATGCGTACCGCCTTTTCTGGCCAGGCCGCCCAGGCCTGCATTCCCCAACATAGCAACAGGGCGCAAGCCCAACGTGTCCAGCGCATCGTGATGTCTCCTTTTTGGTGTGGCCTTGAGTTTAGGTCGATGGACCATTCTTTGCAGACCTGCGTTGGATTGCTCCCCTGGGGAAACACCGATATGATGCCAATCCCCCGCGATCTGCGTTGACTTGACCGGTCGACGTGAGGCAGGGACAGTCAATCAAACATCATCAAGACAGGAGTGACACCATGGCAGGACTCTTACCTCACATCGACCCGGATGGCTTGCTGGAGTTTTCGGTGGTCTACACCGACCGTGCGCTCAACCACATGTCGCAACGCTTTCAAGGCGTGATGAAAGACATCTCGGGTGTCCTGAAAGAGGTGTACCACGCCCATGCGGCTGTGCTGGTGCCCGGCAGTGGCACCTTTGGCATGGAGTCCGTGGCGCGTCAATTTGCCACTGGTCGTCGGGTGATGGTGATTCGCAATGGCTGGTTCAGCTATCGCTGGACCCAGATTTTCGAGATGGGCCACATTCCCGCCGAGAGCATGGTGATGAAGGCCCGACGTGTCAGCACCGACGCCCAATCGGCCTGGACACCCTGTCCAGTGGATGAGGTGGTGCAAGCCATTCGCCAGCATCGCCCCGAAGTGGTGTTTGCACCGCATGTGGAAACAGCCGCAGGCATGATTCTGCCGGACGACTACCTGCGCAAGGTCTCGGACGCGGTGCATGAGGTGGGTGGCCTGATGGTGTTGGATTGCATCGCTTCCGGTGCGGCCTGGGTGGACATGCAGGCCACGGGCGTGGATGTGTTGATCAGCGCCCCCCAGAAGGGCTGGAGCAGCTCCCCGTGTTGTGCCATGGTGATGCTGAGCGAGCGCGCCCGGACCGCCATCGAGCAGACTCAGAGCACCAGCTTTGCCTGTGATCTCAAGAAATGGCTCAACATCATGGAAGCGTACGAGAAGGGCGGTCATGCCTATCACGCCACCATGCCCACCGATGCCCTCATGCGCCTGCGCGACGTGATGCTGGAGACACGTGCTTATGGTTTTGACAAAGTGCGGCAGGAGCAATACGAGATTGGCCGGCAGGTGCGTGCGCTGCTGGAGTCACGTGGCTTCAAGAGTGTGGCGGCGGAAGGTTTCAAGGCGCCCGGCGTGGTGGTGAGCTACACCACCGATGCGGACGTTCACAACAGCAAGAAGTTTTTGGCACTGGGCTTGCAAACAGCCGCCGGTGTGCCGCTGCAATGCGACGAGCCTGCCGACTTCATGACCTTCCGCATCGGGCTCTTTGGCCTGGAGAAACTCCATCACGTGTCGCGCAGTGTGGAACACCTGGCGCAGGCCCTGGACCGCATGGGCTACACCGCCAAGGAGGCGGTGGCTGCCTGAGCGGGCTTACACCGTGGCGATCGGTGTGGCCGGTGAGCCCACGGCGCCGGGCAAGCGCAACGGTGGCGCAGTGAGCAAAAATCGCGAGCGCTGATGCTCGCGCAGCCAGTCTGCCAGCGGCGAGAGGTGCCAGATCTCCCCGAGGTGAACGCCCAGCTTGAACAGGCAGTGCTGGTGCAAGGGCAGGAACGCGCACTCACCCTCTTGCGGTGACGGGGGATGGGCTTCCACTGCATAGTTGTCCGCAATCAGGGCCACCAGCCCGGAGTCGGTGATCCATTGCAGCAGTTTGGGGTCACGCCCCTCCAGCACGGCGCAGCTGTTCAACAGCTTTTCGCCATCCGGCTGACGATTCATCTCCAGCAGCATGTCGGCAAAGCCGGTGCGCAGACACACCATGTCGCCACTTTCCACCGTGACCTGGTCCTGGCGCAGGATATCCATGAGGTGGTCATAGTCGATGTTCACGCGTTGCCGTCCCACATGAGCCCAGAGGTCGATCATCACGGCACGACCTTGCACACATCGCTCGGACATGTTTTCGATGCCCAGCTTTTTCACTTGGGTGGTCGAGCTGCGCGGAATGTTGGGAAAGTCGAAGATGCCCGCACCGCCCGGATAAGCCGGGCCGATGACGTCCACCCCGGGACGAAAGCCGTTGTAGTACACGGGTTCAGCAATCCCGTCGCCATCGGCATCAAACAGTGCACCCACATGCGCCAGGCTGTCCCACTGCGTGCTGTATTGCAAGTGCATGATGACCAGGTCGTCGCACAGCACATCGGTGCAACTCGGGTCATGGGAACGGAGTTGGTAGTTCAGCATGGGCGTGCCCACACGCTCACGTGCCGTGGGACGCAGCACGGGTGGCATGCGGCGCGGGTTGAGCACATTGCCGCCAGGAAAATCCAGTGGCAGGCTGAGGTTGAAGGTTTGACCGGTGCGAACTTCGGCGATGCCTTGCATGACCTTTTCACGCGTCAGGAGGTTCATGCGACCGGCTTGATCGTCGGGTCCGAAGTCACCCCAGGTGGAGCCAGGGGGGCGATGTTTCCAGCGGGGAGATGCGCTCATGGGTGTCCTCGATCAGCGATGGCGTGGGAATGGCTCAGTGTGCACGAGGCCACGCGCATGTTCCACCGTCCAGGCGTCGCCAAGGTGACCTTGGGGTGAGGAGCGACGTCCAGGTGACAGCGAGAGGGTGTTTCAGGATTGTGAAGTGATGTGTCTGCGGCTAGACTTTTTAACGGTCAGGGAGGACCACATGAACATTCACACGCTGACCCCGCGCAAGAGCAAGCCCACTGAATCCAGTGTGGTGCTGACCCCGCAGCAAGCGGTGCAGATCGCCGCCGAGATGGTGCCGCGGCTGGCGGCCCGCGCTGCCGAATCCGAGCAATTGCGTCATGTGCATCCCGACACCATTGCCGAGTTGCACGGCAGTGGTCTGATGCGACTCATGCAACCCGCGCGCTTTGGGGGCTCTGAGTTGGGCCTGGACGATCTGATGAACGTGGTGTTCGAGATCGCGCGTGGCTGTCCTTCCACCGCCTGGGTGTATTCCAACCTGGCCTCGCATTCCTGGAACCTGGGGCAATTTGAGCTTCAGGCGCAAGAAGACATCTGGGCCGAAGACCCGCATGCCCTGGCAGCCACCGGGCTGGCCTTTCCCTGTGGTCGTGCTGTTCCCGTGGAGGGTGGCTATCGGCTCACCGGACTGTGGCCCTTTGGCAGCGGTGTGGATGCCTCCAGCTGGATGCTGGTGGGGGCCATGACCGAACGTGCTGGTGGCGCCCCCGAGCGTCGGTTCTTTCTGGTACCCCAAGCCGACTTCAAAAGCCTGGATAACTGGAGTTCCTACGGACTCACGGGCACGGGCAGCCATGATGTGCAAATACAGGACGCCTTTGTGCCTGCACATCGAACTGTGTCTGCCGAGGTGTTTGCCGCAGGTCAGAATTTGCCAGGTGCACAGCTGTATGCCAATCCGCTGTTTTCCATGCCCACCTTCGCAGCCTTCGCCTACATCCTGTCCAGCGTTCCCGTGGCGACTGCCAAGGCCGCCGTGGAGCAATTCACCCAGGGCATGCGTGCACGTGCCGGCACCTACACGGGCACGCGCGTGGCCGAGCTGGCGTCCGTGCAGGCACGAATTGCCGAAGCAGCTTCTTGCGTGGAATTTGCCGAGACCGTGATCCGTCGTGACTGGCAAACCCTGGAGGCCAATGTGCGTGCTGGTGAGTTCCCCAGCATGGAAACCAAGTTGCGATGGAAACGCAACGTGGCATTTGCCACCCAGTTGGCCGTGCGCGCCATCGATGCCCTGATGCCAGCTGCCGGCGCGGGTGGACTCAAGCTGGGGTTGCCGCTGCAACGCCAGTTCCGTGATATTCACGCTGCCTCGGCACACATTGCACTGACCTGGGATGTGCATGCCGCGGCCTATGGTCAAAGCGCCCTGGGCTTGCAACCCCAAGGCGGTTTGCTGTTGTGACCCACACGATCTTGTCCTCACCGTGACAGGATCGTGTTTGTCCTAATAGCGTCTTGTAGAAAACACGTTAAGGTCTGCCCACTCACCCCGAGTGAGACCACCCACCAAGGAGACTCGCATGAAGAAAACCCGTCGACAAATACTGGGCACAGCCGGTGCCGCCGTCGTTGCCGCGCATTTGCCCCTGAGCACGGCGCTGGCACAGGGCGCCCCCGTCAAGATTGGCATGAGCATGCCGCAAACGGGTGGCCTGGGTGCGGGCGGACAGGCAGCCCTGCTGGCTCTGCGCATGTGGGTGGACGATGTCAATGCCAAGGGCGGACTGCTGGGTCGCAAGGTGGAACTGATTGCCTATGACGACCAGAGCAATGGCGCCAACACCCCGGGCATCTACACCAAGCTCATTGATGTGGACAAAGTGGACTTGCTGATCGCGCCGTATGCCACCAACCCCACCGCGCCCATCATGCCCCTGGTCAAGGAGCGCGGCTTGCTGCTGA
>VEQI01000097.1 GCA_018883305.1 Limnohabitans sp.
TGTCACATCCGAGGCTCAACCACGCCTGCGTCACTCTTAGCCAAGCGAAGCGTAGGCTTGCAGAGTGCCTACAGCATGACCGTCATGCTGGTTTACAGTCCCGGAAAAGTCCATGCAGCACACCCTCTAAAATCCCCCCACCGCCGCCGTAGTTCAATGGATAGAACGAGCGCCTCCTAAGCGCTAGATACAGGTTCGATTCCTGTCGGGGGCGCCAGCCCACTCGCGCTCATTCGACTTTCAGGTTGGCCTCCTTGACCAACTTTTCGAACTTCTGCGCCTCCGCCTTCACATAGTCGGCAAATTCGGCCGGGCTGTTGCGCGGCACGGCCACGTTGTCTGCTTCCAGTCTGGTGCGAATCTCCGGGCTGGCCAGCAGGGCGTTCACTTCTTTGTTGAGGCTATCGATGACCGGGGACGGCGTGCCCGCCGGGGCAAACAGGCCGCCCCACAAGGTGTAGCTGAAGCCGGGCAGGCCAGACTCCGCAACTGTGGGCACTTGTGGCAACGAGTTCATGCGTTGAGGCGTGGTGACCGCCAGTGCCTTGAGCTTGCCGCCTTTGACTTGGGGCAAGGCAGCCGAAGCACTGCTGAAGAAGGCTTGCAAACGGCCAGCCATCAGGTCAGCCATCAATGGACCCACGCCCTTGTAGGGCACATGCGTCATCTGGAGTTTGGCGCCCAGGCCCAGCGCCACAGCCGACAAGTGGCCGGGCGTACCCGCGCCCACAGAGCCGTAGCTGAACTCACCGGGCTTGGCGCGGGCAGCCTGGATGAATTCGGCCACAGTGTTGTAAGGCGCATCTGCGGCGGCCAGCATCACCAGCGGGGCATTGCCAATCATCACCACCGGGACCAGCTCTTTCATGGGGTCGTAGCCCAGCTCCTTGATGAGCACCCGGTTGACGGTGATCTCACCGGTTTGTCCCAGGAACAGGGTATACCCGTCCTTTTTGGCTTGGGCGGCAAGGCGGGTCCCCACGGTGCCGGACACGCCTGGGCGGTTGTCCACCACCACCGGTTGCTTGTACACGGTGCTGAGCTTTTCACCCACCAAGCGCGCAAACACATCACCCTGCCCACCTGGTGCGTAGGCCACGATGATGGACACTGGCTTGTTGGGGTAATCGTCTGCGGCTTGCGCCGAGGGCGTGGTCAAAGCACACGCGCTGGCTATCAGCGCCAACGCAAAGCGAGAAAAGGACGTCAGATGTCGAGTGAGTGTCATGACATTGGCTCGCAAACTGTTGAATTCTGAGAGGATGATTTTGCCAAGGATTGCAACGAGATTGACTGGTGGGATACGTGTCGGAGACATTCACTCACCTCCATTGGCAACCCGGGGTTTTCCCTCAAATTGCTGCCATCGCGAACCCAATCTCGGGTTAGCTCTCATCCCGCCAGCTTGTCAAGGCTTCTCAAGACGATTAGGCTTGGTGCCTCTTCACACACAGCCCATCTCGGCTTGCATTGGGAGTTTTCATGAATCTGTTGTCTGTCAAGAAGGTGGGAATGACCTTCTCGTTGCTGGCGGGGTTGACCCTGGGCATGGTGAGTTCAGTGGCTGCGCAGACCTTGCGCTGGGCTGCGCAAAACGACATCCTCACGCTCGACCCGCATTCGCAAAACCACGCCACCACCAACAACATCGTGGGCCATGCCTATGAAACGCTGGTGCGCTACGACCGCAACTACAAGCCAGAGCCGGCGCTGGCCACCAGCTGGTCCAACGTCAATCCCACCACCGTGCGATTCAACTTGCGGCGCAATGTGAAGTTTCAGGATGGCAGCCCTTTCACCGCGGACGATGTGCTCTTTTCGTTTGACCGCATTCGTCAGCCGCAAAGCACCATGGCGATTTATGTGGGTGGCGTGAAAGAGATCCGCAAGGTGGACGACTACACCATCGACGTGATCAATGAAACACCCAACCCGGTGATGCTCAACAATTTCTGCACGTTCTACATCATGAGCAAGGCCTGGGCGGTCAAGAACAAGACCGAGAAGGTGCAGGACTATCGCAACAAGGAAGAAACCTACGCCTCACGCAACACCAACGGCACCGGTCCCTATGTCATCAAGGAATGGGTGCCGGATCAGCGCTTGGTGATGACGGCCAACAAGACCTGGTGGGACAAACCCACCGGCAATGTGACCGACGTGATCTACACCCCCATCAAGTCCGACCCCACACGCATTGCCGCCCTGATTGCGGGCGATGTGGATGCCGTCACGGATTTACCCACGCAAGACGTGGCCCGTCTGCGCAACACCCCCAGCCTGAGTGTGCTGGACGGCCCCGAGGTGCGCACCATCTTCATCGTGATGGATTTGGGCAGTGACGAATTGAAGTACGGCCCCAAAGGACCCAACCCCTTCAAGGACCTGCGCGTGCGCAAGGCGCTCAACATGAGCATGGACCGCAGTGGCATTCAGCGCAGCATCATGCGCGGTCTGTCCATCCCTGCCGCCCTGATGGTGGCCCCTGGCGTGAATGGCTATTCAGAAGCCTCGGACAAGCCGCCCGCGGTGGATGTGGAAGGCGCCAAGAAGCTGCTGGCCGAGGCGGGCTATCCCAATGGTTTTGAGTTCACACTGGACTGCCCGAACAACCGCTACGTGAACGACGAGGAAGTTTGCCAGGCGCTGGTGAACATGTGGGCCCGCATTGGCGTGAAGGTCAAGCTCAATGCCATGCCCTTCACCACCTTTGCCGCCAAGTTCCAGAACATGGACACCAGCGCCTTCTTGCTGGGCTGGGGCGTGGCCACCTACGACGCGCTCTACACCTTGCAGTCCATCATCCGCACCCGTACCAAGGGCGCCGATGGCAACTTCAATTTCGGCAAGATCAGCCACCCGCCTCTGGATGCGCTGGTGGACCGGGCCAAGACAGAGTCCGATGTGAGTGTTCGTAACCGCGTGCTGAAAGAGGCACTGGAACTCACCCGCGACCAGGTGCTGACGCTGCCCATTCACCATCAGATGCGCCCCTGGGCCATGAAGAAGAACGTCACCATGGTGCACAACTCCAACGACGCACCCAAGATGATGTACGTCACCGTGGCCAAGTGATGACGCAGGGCCCCGACTTCAGTTGATGGCGTGGCAGGCGATTCGGATACCCTGAAACGCCTGCATCGCCGGGCGCTGCTGACGGCAGATGTCCATGGCCTGGGGACAGCGCGGGTGGAACGCGCAACCGCTGGGTGGTGACAAGGGATTAGGCACTTCGCCCTGCACGGGCATACGTGCCTGAGTCCCGGGGCGCAACTTCGGGATGGCGTCCAGCAACAACCGTGTGTAGGGGTGACGTGGCTGCGCGAACAAGGTGTCCGTGGGCGCCAACTCCACCAAGCGCCCCAGGTACATCACACCCACCTGATCGCTGACCTGCCGCACCACGGCCAGGTTGTGTGAAATGAAGAGATAGGTCAGACCGCGCTCGCGCTGCAAGTCCAGCATGAGGTTGAGCACTTGCGCCTGCACGCTCACGTCCAGGGCGGACGTGGGTTCATCACAGACCAGAAATTCCGGTGCCGAGGCCAGAGCCCTGGCAATGGAGATGCGCTGGCGTTGCCCGCCAGAGAACTGGTGCGGAAATTTGCTGGCATCTTGCGGATTGAGTCCCACGGAACTCAGCAACTCGCCCACGCGCTCCAGATGCCTGGCCGCAGGCACCTCGGGTTGATGCACACGCAAGGGCTCGGCCACGATGTCTCGCACCCGCCAACGCGGATTGAGGCTGGCATACGGGTCCTGGAAGATCATTTGCATGCGACGGCGCAACACCTGCCCCTGGGACGTGGTCAGCGCCGCGTGCAGAGGCACGCCATCGAAGGTCACCGCACCGGCGGAGGGGGCGTACAAGCCCACCAGCAAGCGCGCCAGCGTGCTTTTGCCACAACCGGATTCACCCACCAGGGCCAACGTCTGGCCGCGCGCGATGTCGAAGTCCACCTCACTGACGGCTTGCAGGAATTGCCTGGGCTTGCCCTCGATCACGCGGTTGAGCCAGGGTGGGGAGACATCAAAGCGCTTGCTCAGGCCACGCACCTGCACCAAAGGTTGTGGCGTCATGCGGTGGGCTCCTGGGTATGAACCTCCTGCGCTCGCAAGGGATGCCAGCACGCCACAGGGTGCCGAGTGGCCTCTTCTGTGGGCTGCATCAGTTCGGGGCGCTGTGACAAACACCTCGATGACGCATGGTCACAGCGCGGATGAAACGCGCAACCGCCAGGAATGGCATTGAGTCGTGGCATGCTGCCAGGTATCTGGTGCAGGCGTTCAAGCGTGACATCGGTGGACGGAATGGACGCCATCAGTCCGCGTGAATACGGATGGTGCGCGGCATGAATGACCTGCTGTACTGCACCCAGTTCCACCAGGCGCCCGGCGTACATCACACCCACACGGTCGCAAGCCTCTGCGATGACGCCCATGTCGTGGGTGATGAGCATGACGGCCGCGCCACGTTGCCGGCACAAGCGCTTGAGCAAGTCGATGATCTGCGCCTGAATGGACACGTCCAGCGCCGTGGTGGGTTCATCCGCAATGATGAGCTCCGGTTCAGCGGCCAAGGCCAGGGCAATCACCACACGCTGACGCATGCCGCCTGAAAACTGGTGCGGATAGTGGGTCATGCGCTCTGCGGCAGCCGGTATGCCCGTGTCCTGCAACAGCTCCACCGCACGCTGCCAGGCCTGACGATCCGTCATGGGCAAATGTGCCTGGATGGTTTGCGTGAGTTGCCGCCCCACCGTGAGCAAGGGATTCAAGGAAGTGAGCGGGTCCTGGAAAATCGCGCCGATGCGGCGCCCCCGCACATGACGCATTTGCTCTGCTGACAGCGTGTCGATGCGCTCGCCCCCCAGCAAGATGCGCCCCTCACGGATGCGTCCAGGTGGCTCCAACAAACCAATGATCGCCGCCCCCGTAAGCGACTTGCCAGCACCGGATTCACCCACCAGCCCCAAAATTTCACCGGGCTCGATGCTGAAGCTCACCCCATCCAGCGCCTTGAGCACGCCCCGGCGCTGGGGAAACTCCACGACCAGTTGTTCAACGTCCAGCAATGCCATGGTTGACCTCACTGGAGCCGGGGATTGAGCGCATCGCGCAACCAATCCCCCAACAGGTTGATGGACAGCGAGATCAGCATCAGCATCACGCCCGGAAACACGGTGATCCACCACTCGCCTGAAAACAAAAAGTCGTTGCCGATGCGAATCAGCGTGCCCAACGAGGGCGAGGTGGGCGGCGCCCCCACGCCCAGAAATGACAGCGTGGCCTCGGTGATGATGGCCGTGGCCACCTGGATGGTGGCCAACACCAGCACCGGCCCCAGCACATTGGGCATGATGTGGCGCCGCATGATGCTCAAGGCACCCACCCCGGTGATGCGGGCCGCCTGCACATACTCCTTGTGACGCTCCACCATCGTGGCGCCACGCACGGTGCGGGCATATTGCACCCAGCCGGTCAAGCTGATAGACAGGATGAGCACCACAAACGCCAGCGAGTCATTGGCGTGCGGAAACAAGGCACGCCCCACGCCAGAAATCAGCAAGGCCACCAGGATGGCAGGGAAGGACAACATGACGTCACACACCCGCATGATGAGACTGTCGATGGCGCCGCCGACAAACCCGGAGATCAGCCCCAGCGACACCCCGATCAGCGCGGACAGTATGACGGACACCAACCCCACCAAAAGAGAAATGCGTGCGCCATAGAGCAAGGCCGACACAATGTCACGCCCCTGGTCATCGGTCCCCAGCAGATAGCGCAGTTGACCTGCCTCATTCCAGGCGGGTGGCAACAGCGCATCCGAGAGTTGCAGACTGGCGGCATCAAAGGGGTTGTGCGGCGCCACCTAGGGCGCCAGCAAGGCACCCATCCCGCAGGCCAGTGCGACCACCAAGGCCACCCAGGCGCTGGGCGTGTGGCGGAAGTGATAGACCAGATCACTGTCCCAGGCCAGCGCGAGCGAGGCCCGCCAGGCAGATGAGGGGTTGTGCGCATCCATCAGCGGGTCTCCTTCAGGCGTGGATCCACCAGCAGGTACAGCAGATCGACCACCAGATTGATGGTCACGAAGATGAGGGAAATGAGACACAGATACGCCGCCATGACGGGGATGTCTGCGTGTGAAACGGCTTGAATGAACAGCAGCCCCATGCCCGGCCACTGAAACACCGTTTCAGTGATGATGGCAAAGGCAATCAGCGAGCCCAGTTGCAAACCCGTGATGGTGATCACCGGCACCAGGGTGTTGCGCAAGGCATGTCCGTAATGGATGGTGCGCTCTGGCAGGCCCCGTGCACGGGCAAATTTGATGAAATCGGTACGAAGCACTTCCAGCATCTCGGCCCGCACCAGCCGCATGATGAGCGTGAGCTGGAAGATGGCCAGCGTGAGCGCCGGCAGGATGAGGTGCAACAGGCCGTCACGGGTCAGCAGACCCGAGCTCCAGCTGCCCCACTGCACCACCTGCCCTCGCCCGAAACTGGGCAACCAGCCCAGCCAGACGGCAAACACCAGGATCAACAGAATACCAATCAGGAAGGTGGGCAAGGACACGCCCAGCAAGGACAGCGTCATGAGCACGCGCGTGATCCAATGGCTTGGCCGCAAGGCAGCAAACACCCCCATGGGAATGCCCAGCGCCAGCGCCATCAGCGCGGCACACAGGGCCAACTCCAGAGTGGCGGGCAGTCGTTCAGCCATCAGACTGGAGACCTTGGCACCCTGGCGCAGGCTGACACCGAAGTCGCCCTGCAGGGCATTGAGCACGAAATGCCCAAACTGCACCACGAAGGGCTGATCCAGGCCCAGGTCCTGGCGCAACTCACGGATTTTTTCAGGTGTGGCGTCCTGGCCCAGCATGAAGACCACGGGATCACCGACGTACTGAAACAGCATGAAGGCGATGAAGGCCACCACCAGCATGACCAGGCCGGCCTGGAACAGCCTGCGAAGCATGAACACGAGCATGCCCGCATGTTAGCCAACACCCAAGCGCCCTTCTCTCAGGGATTGCACGGCATTGGTGATATTTACCAAGTTGCCCAGGGATGAAAAAGCCCACCTGCCGGGACAATGCACCGGCCATGTCCAACACGCCCCTTCGCTCATCCGCACTGGTTGCTCGCCCCACCAGTCTGCCCCGAGTTGCGCCCGCGCCTTGGGCCGGAGGGGAGGTTGACGCTGCAGCCTGCCTGGATGCCCTGATCGCCCAGGCCCTGGAATGGCAGGCCTCGGACATCCATTTCGAGCCCCTGGAACACGGCTTGCGCGTGCGTTGCCGGGTGGATGGCCGCCTGCGCCTGCTCGATCCACCCCCGGCCGCTTTGCGCGAACGCCTGCTCTCCCGCCTGAAGGTGCTGGCCCGGCTGGACATCGCCGAACGACGCCTGGCCCAGGACGGCCAAATGGACTGGTCGCAACCCGGGCAGACCGTGCACCTGCGCGTGAGCACCCTGCCCACCCTGCACGGCGAAAAAATCGTGCTGCGCGTGCTGGACACACGCCAGTTGCCCTTGTCACTGCCCGCTCTGGGCTACAGCGCACGTGACCTGCACACACTCACCCAAGCCCTGGCCCGCCCTCACGGCCTGGTGCTGCTCACCGGCCCCACCGGCTCGGGCAAAACAGCCTCTTTGTACAGCTGCCTGACGCATCTGCAGCATGAGGCCGTGAACATTGCCAGTGTGGAAGACCCTTCTGAAATCCCCCTGGAAGGCATCAACCAGGTCTCGGTCAACGAGCGTGCCGGCTTGAGCTTTGCTCACGCCTTGCGGGCTCTGCTGCGGCAAGACCCCGACATCCTGATGGTGGGCGAGATGCGCGACACCGAGACCGCCGGCATTGCACTGCAAGCCGCGCAGACCGGTCACCTGGTGCTGTCCACCCTGCACAGCAACGACGCGCCCAGCGCGCTGTGGCGACTGATGCAACTGGGACTGGACCGCACCCAGATTGCCCACACCGTGCACCTGATCGTGGCTCAGCGACTGGTGCGGCGCTTGTGTACGCACTGTCGCGTGCCCCCTGACACGCTCAACAGTGCCTGGCAGGCGCGCGGCTGTGCAGCCTGCCATGAGGGCTACCGGGGACGCATCGGCCTGTTTCAGGTCATGCCCATCTCAACCAGGATGCAAGGCCTCATCAGCGCTGGAGCCGATGTGCAAACCCTGGCACAGCAAGCCCGGGAAGAGGGTGTGCGCAGTGTCTACGAAGACGGCTGCGACAAGGCCCAGGCCGGGCACACGGACCTGCATGAAGTACGGAGTGCTGCCCATGCACACCCGTGAACTGGCCGCCTTCACCCGGCAACTGCACGTGCTGCTGCAAGCCGGCTTACCCCTGCTCAACGGCCTGGCCCTGATGCTGCGCAGCCACCCCAGCGCGGCCACCCGAGCACTGCTGCATCGTCTTCGCCGCCAGATCATGGCGGGACGGCCCTTGCACGTGGCGCTGCAGCAGCACCCGGGCATCCCGCGTCAATACATCCACGCCGTGGCGGCAGGCGAGGCCTCGGGTGCCTTGCCGCAAGTGCTGCAACGGCTCACGGATCAACTGGCGTCACGCGCGGCCTTGCAGCGACAGTGGCGATCGGCCCTGTCCTACCCGCTGGTGGTGCTGGGCATTGCCCTGGGCGTGCTGGCAGTGATGCTCACCTGGGTCATCCCGGCCTTTGAATCGATGTTTGCTTCCCTGGGCGCGCAGTTACCAGTGGCCACCCGCTGGGTACTGGCCATCAGCCATGCGGGCACGCAGTCCTGGCCATGGCTGGCATCCGCGGGCCTGCTGCTCTTCGGGCTGGGTCGCTGGGTCTGGCGGCATCCTGCTGGACAACGGCTGCTCATGGAATGGCTGTGGCGCTTGCCCGGCTGGGGGCCATTGCATCGATTGGCCTGCCTGTCACGCTGGACCCGCACACTGGCCACCCTCATCGCGGCCGGCCTGCCCCTGACCGACGCCCTGACCAGCCTGGACGGTGCCGCCGGCCACCCACGCTTTGACACCGCCAACCGTCAGATCCGGCGTGCGCTGGTGGCAGGACGATCCCTGTCACAAGCCCTGGAAAGGTATGGACCAGATCGTGCACGCGCACGAGACCCAGAGCTGTTTTCAGGCATGATGCTGCAGATGACACACATCGGCGAAGCATCCGGCACGCTGGAAACCCTGTTGGAGCAGATGGCCCAGCAACTTGAGCACGAAGTGGCCCAACGTGTGGCCGCGCTCTCACGCCTGGTGGAGCCCAGCCTGATGGTGATGATGGGCGGTCTGGTGGGTGGCCTGGTCATCGCGCTGTACCTGCCTTTGTTTCAGTTGGGACAGGTGCTGTGACGGTGATGGACACGTGGTTCGTGCTGGCCTGGGCGTTGGGTGGTTTGCTCATCGGCAGTCATCTGAATGTGCTGATCCATCGCTGGCCACGGATGCTGGCGGCTGAAATGGGAGAGCCTGTCGCCCTCATCACGCCTCAGGCACATCCGGTACCCCAGCCCTTCAACCTGGCCACCCCCCGGTCTCATTGCCCCCATTGCGGCACCCCGCTGACACTGGCACAACTGGTGCCCGTGCTGAGCTTTCTGTGGCAACGTGGCCGGTGCGGCCATTGTCATCACCCCATTGCCTGGCGTTATCCGGTCGTGGAGTTGTTGAGCATGGCCTGGTGGATCTGGTGCGGCACGCAAGTGTCGGCACTGGCGGGTCAGGCAGCTTTGGGCATGACGTCCGTGATCTTGCCAGGGTCCGCCCTGTGGGGACCATCGCTGGCATGGGCACTGTGGGGCAGTGCGCTGCTGGCCCTGGCC
>VEQI01000098.1 GCA_018883305.1 Limnohabitans sp.
GTCCGAGGAGTTGGCACATGGGGGGATGGCGGTGCGATGTGCACATTATCTCAGCGTCGATGGCGATCGGGGAGGTGTGGCCATCGCTCGTGCACAATGCGAGGCATGAATGCTGCCGGGGCGGCACATACAAAGGAGTGCCGATGAAACGGATGTGGTTGCGCTGGTGGTTGCTGTTCACGCTGGTGCTGACTGGGTGCGCGACGCCCAGCTTGCCAACGCCACCTGCCGCGGTGGTCAATGCCTTGGCCCCCACGGGCGAATTGCGCGTGGGCATTTATCCCGGCAGTCCCACGTCTTGGGTTCGTCTACCCGATGGGCGTTCTGCTGGCGTGGCGCATGACCTGGGCCATCTGCTGGCGCAGCGGCTGGGCGTGCCGGTCCGGCTGGTGGAGTATCCGCGGGTGGCGGACATTGTGCAGGCGCTGCAGGATCGGCAAGTGGATGTGACCTTCACCAATGCCAGTGCGGCGCGTGCGCGTGTGGTGGATTTCACGACGCCATTGATTCGCCTGGAGCTGGGACTGCTGGTGCCGGGTTTGTCCACGGTGCAGGCCTTTGATCAGGTGGACCAAGCCGGCATGCGCGTGGGCGTGACGCAAGGCAGTTCTTCGCAAGGGGTGTTGAGTCAGCGTTTCAAGCAGGCTCGGGTGGTTCCCATGGCGTCCTTGTCGGCCGTGCGCCAGGCGTTGCAAGCGGGGGAGCTGTCGGGCTTTGCTTCCAACAAGGGGATACTGTTCGAGTTGCAATCGCAATTGCCCGGATTCCGCGTGCTGGATGACCGGTGGGGGCTGGAGCACATGGCCGTCGCCATCCCGCAGGGGCGTGCGCAGGGCTTGGCCTTTTTGCAGCAATGGGTGGGGCAGGAGTTACCGCCGCAGACAATTCCGAACCTGGCTGAACGCGCCGGCTTGAAAGGCCTGGCCCGGGACTGAGGTGGCAAAGTGCGGTTGATCCCGATCCGCACGACCCTTGCAGTCATGCGTGGATGGTGGAGGACGAATCCCGGATGCAAACGCTGCAAGCACCATAGATGGCCAGCACCAGTGCCACGCAGGCACCACTGGGCCAGTCGGCCCGCCATGACAGCAGCAGACCCAGCAGGCTGCACACCATCCCGCCCGCCAGCGCCCAGCGCAAGGCCACCCCTCGCTCCACCCACAAGGCGGGTGCAATCAGGCAGGCAAACACCACGAACAGACCCAAAGCCGGCACCGCCAGACTGGCCACGATGGCAAAGCTGGCAAAGAACAGCGCGTCGCGTGCCCAGCGAGATGCGGCATCACGGTTGAGCCAGCTCACCACGAGGGCACAGATCAGCAGCGTGAGGACTTGATGCGGTTGTGCCCACAGCACATCGGCTGCCAGCAATTCCAGCATGCGGTCGCGGCCATGGGCGTCCAGACGCGCGCCCAGCATGGCCAGCGTGGCGCCTGCAATGTAGAGCAGACCGATCAATGCTTCACGTTGACGCGGCCAGCGCCTGGCCATCCAGGCTACCCCGCCAGCGCTCAGCAACGCGCCGGCCGTGGCCATCAACTGACCCAACCCATGGTCTTCATGCAGCACCACGGCATCCAGCCACAGTACGGCGGCGGCAGCGGCTTGTGCCACGGCGAGGTCGATGAACACCACGCCACGGCGCAGCACCTGAACGCCCAGGGGCGCCAGCGCGGCCAGTCCTGCCATCAGGGCCAGCATGGGCAGGAGAAACCAGTTGTCTTGGAGCAGGGCGTTCATCGTGAGGAATTCAAGGCAGTCAATGCCCCCACCAGTTGGTCGAACCAGCGGGCCAAGGCATCGGGCTGATCATCAGTGACGGTGGCTGGAATGACCAGCAAGGGCACCGGGGGCTTGAGTTGTGTGGACAACCATTTGCCAGCCCGAGGGTCCTGGTGCTGTGCCACCACCACGGCCAACGGTCGTGTCGAGGCCAGTTGTCCCAGCAATTGATTCAGATGCGCCGGCGAAGGGTCAATGCCGGGCTTGGGCTCGAGGTCGGCCACTTGCTTCAGATCCAGCCAGCGCCAGAGGTAGGCAAAGGTGGTGTGTTGCGCGGCCAGCGGTTTGCCACGCAGCGGCGCAGCGTGTTGCTCCCAGGTCACGAGCCGGGCGCGCCAATCAGAGTCGAATTGTCGCCAGCGGGTCTGAATGGCCGCTGCCTCTTCGGGCAGCAGACGGGCCAGGCGTTCGTGCAGGGCTTGTGCCACACGCAGCACACGGTGAGGGTCGGCATGCAGGTGCGGATTGCCCGCACGATGAACATCGCCGGAGAACGGTGTGATGGTGCCTTGATAGGGGTCGATCAGTTCCACCTGATCGGCGGCGTAGAACATGCCGGGTTGGCCGTCGCGGATGCGGGGGTTGCTGGCCCGCTGCTGCAAAGTCGGCAGCCATCCGGCTTCCAGGGTGGCGCCGGTGCACACCGCCAAATCCGCACTGCGCAGTTGCGCAATCAGCGCGGGGCGGGCTTCAATGTGATGCGGGTCTTGCCGATGGGTGGTGGCCGAGAACACTTGCGCCGATGGCAGCAAGGCACGCGTGAGAGAAGCCCACTCGGGCTCGCAGGTGAATACGGTGAAGGCATGAACCCAGGGGGCCACACACAGCAGCATGAAGGTGGTGATCGATTTAATAAGTGTGTGCTGCATGCGCACCGAATCCGAGAATGTATTGAAGTTGTATGCTGTGCGACGCTGGTCGGGCAAACAAGGCTTCACCTTCGTGGTTGACGCCACTGGCACGCTGCTGCGCCACTTGCAGACGCAGGGTTTGCTGGTGGGTGGGTTTGTAGGCCAGCATCCAGGCGGTTTCGCCCAACGTCCCGCGCGTGATCTCAGCGGAGGAGGGGTTCAGCAGGGCCGCTTGATGGGCTTGCAGCCAATCTGCGCGTACGCCGGTCTCCCACGCGGGATCAAATCGCCACACGACGGACACGGACGAAGCCAGATTGCGCTGGGTGTTTGGGGTGTAACGATTCAAGTCGCGCTGCCAGGCTTGTTCCCAGACCAGTCGCCATTGCTCGCGACGGTTGTTGCCATCTGGTGCCCACTTCCACACCAGGTCGGTCATCCAGGTGTGTCGGCCACTCAGCTTGGCGCCGTGCACATCGGTGTGGGCAGCCTCGGTGGGGTCATGTAGTTCCACCAAGGCTTCACGCCGGTTGTAAAGGTAAGACACACCGAATTGCCAGCTATGGCTGTCGCCCACATCGGCACCGGTCTTGAGGTTGAGGGCGGCAGCCCCACGGCCACTGTCGGGTGCCAACGCTTTCACCAGTTGGCGGCCACTGAAAACTTCGGCGCCCAGGCGAAGATAGTGCGCGGTGGGCAGGGTCCAGTTCAGACGCACACCATCGTCAACCCAGTGCTGACCGAACATGGCCCGATACAGCAGAGGTCGCTCCACGAAGTCGTCGGCATGGGGGTGCTGTTCATTGAGGTACCCGATTTGCGAGGCAAAGCGCCCTGCACGGGCTTGCAGGCCCAGCGGCAGGCGTTGTGACTGGACCCAGGCGTTTTCCAGTTCGGTTTCCAGTTTGCCGTCGGCGGTGTGGGCCACCAGAATGACCTGTGCTGTCCAGTCCTGACCCACGGGGCCGCTGAGCATCACGTCGCTGTGCCCCAGGCTGGGACCAGACTCGCTGGTGCCGAGTGACAGGGCACGTGAGGTGGTGCGCAGATCCAGGACCGCGCCCATTTGCCAGGCATCCTGTGCCTGGCAAGTCAGGCTCAGGAGGGCGCAGCCGCTCAAGGTGGCCAGGAGGTGTTTGGGCGGACGTAACAAGCGCATGGGTTGAAAAGGGATAGCCCATCACTATACACAGGAAGTGTTACATCTTGATGGGCGAGGGGATTGGGCGTGTATGCGTCGGGACTAGGCCGTCAGGCGTGCACGAAACCTCCGTGGTGAGATACCGGCATCGCGGGTGAAGACACGCGTGAAATAGGCAGGGTCGGAATAGCCCAGGGCATAGGCAATGGTGGTGATGCTCAGATGGGTATAGGCCAGATGTCGACGCGCTTCCCGCAGCAGTCGTGCCTCAATGAGGGCCGAGGCGGGGGTGCCGGTGGCGGCCCGGGTCACGCGTGACAGGTGCGTGGTGGAGACGGAAAGGGCCCGTGCGTAATCGGTGACTTGCCAGTGTTCCAGGTAATGTTGATCGATCAATGCCCGCAATCGCTGAACCAGTCGGGACTCCTGGGTGGCGGGGCTGTTGTCTTGCGCCTGGGCCAATGCCCGCGCCACCCGTCCCAACAAGGTGGCGCTCAGGCCGCGCAACACCAGTGCCCTCGCCGGGGCGCTGTCTTGAAACTCCTGCCAGATCTGTTCCATCAGCGGTGTGATCGAGGACAGCTGCGTCAGCACGCCACAGCGAGACAGTGACTGGCGTACGTCACCCACATGCGCCAGGATTTCGTCCAGCAATTCATCAGCCAGGGTCACCACCCAGCCCTGCGTGTTGTGCTCGAACCGGAAGGCATGCACATGTCCCGGTGGCACATTGACCAGGCAACCGGGCTTGAGGGGGCAGTGGTCATCGTCCAGTTGCGCCAGACCACCGCCGGTCTGAATCCACATCAGTTGATGCAAGCGGGCATGACGATGGGGCGCCAGTTCCCAATCGTGCAAGACGGAACGCTCGGCGATGGTTTCGCAGTGCATGACATCGGGCAGGTGCGTGGACTCGCCAAAGAGGCTGTAGGAGTGAATGGTCTGGCGGGAAGGGGAGGTGGTGGGCATGTTCGAAATGTACAAGTTTTGGTTGGTTTTGACCATTCATTCCTTGTCCCGGACCGGTGTATCGTTCAGGTTGGCTGGTTCAGGGCATGGCCACTGACGACCCCCGCATTGATTTTCGACATCACAGGAGACACGCATGAAGACACAGGTTTGCATCATTGGTGGTGGCCCCTCGGGGCTGATGCTGTCGCAGCTATTGCATCTCAAGGGCATCGACAACATCGTGCTGGAAAAACACAGCCGTGAATACGTGCTCAGCCGCATCCGTGCCGGTGTGCTGGAGCACGGCTTTGCCAAGCTCATGCGCGAGGCTCAGTGTGGCGAGCGCATGGACCGCGAAGGTGAAATCCATGAGGGGTTTTTCATTGCCCACCAAGGGCGCTTGAACCGGGTGGATCTGCACCGTTTCAGCGGTGGCAACTCGGTGGTGGTGTACGGTCAGACCGAAATCACCCGCGACCTTTACGACGCCCGCGACCGCATGAAAGGCGTGGTCATCCACAATGCAGAAGATGTGCAACCGCATGAACTCACGAGTGATCGTCCATACGTGACGTATCGCCAAGGCGACGACATCGTCCGCATTGATTGCGACTTCGTGATTGGGGCTGACGGGTTCCATGGCGTGAGCCGCAAGTCCATTCCCAAAACCGTGCTCAAAGAGTACGAGAAGGTCTATCCCTTTGGCTGGTTGGGTGTGCTCTCTCGCACCAAGCCGGTGTCGCCAGAGCTGATCTACGCCAAGCATGACCGCGGCTTTGCCTTGTGTTCATTGCGCTCTCAGGTGTTGAGCCGCTACTACATTCAGGTGCCGTTGACGGACACGGTGGAGCAGTGGTCCGATGACGCCTTCTGGGCCGAGTTGAAGCGCCGTCTGCCCGACGAGGTGTCGCAACAGATGATCACCGGACCGTCGATCGAAAAATCCATTGCACCGTTGCGTTCCTTTGTGGCCGAGCCGATGCGCTATGGTCAGTTGTTCCTGGCCGGTGACGCGGCGCACATCGTGCCGCCTACCGGCGCACGTGGCTTGAACAGCGCCGCTTCAGATATTTATTACCTGTACCACGCCCTGGTGGCGCACTACCAGCAGAAAGACAGCTCGGGGCTGGACAACTACTCGGCCAAGGCGCTGGCACGGGTGTGGAAAGCGCAACGCTTCTCCTGGTGGATGACCTCGCTGCTGCACACCTTCCCGGAGGCCATCGACTACGACAAGAAGTTGCAGGAAGTTGACCTGGCCTACCTGTTCTCCTCAGAAGCCGCGCAAAGCTCGTTGGCGGAGAACTATGTTGGCCTGCCGTTCTGAGACGCAGGGTTCCAGCGGCTCAGCGCCTGGGCGACACGTCCAGGCGCACGGCAATGCCTTCCAGTTCGGGACTTGCCGCCGGGTAGTACTGCATCACCAGCGGATCATGGCCCGGGATGATGTGGTCGGGTGAATCGGCCAGGCGCTCCAGCGTGCGATAGCCGTCCAGCATGTCGCCCACATTGAAGGCGATGCTGAAGAAGCGCTTGTTGCCCATGTGCTCATAGTAATGGCTGGCGTCCGACGCCAGCACCACCCAGCCACGCGCGGTTTTCACGCGAACCGCTTGCAACCCGTCCGTGTGACCGCCAATGTGGTGCAAGGAAATGCCCGGTGCCAGGGTTTCCTCCCCACGATGGAAAGTGACGCGGTCCTTGTAGACCAGGCGCACCATGCCGATGACTTCTTCCACCTCATACGCATGGTTCATGAAACCGTTGCACATGTGGCGGCCCGTGGCGTATTGCATTTCCGCGTCTTGCAAATGAAAGCGGGCCTGCGGAAATTCATCAAAGGTGCCCACGTGGTCGTAGTGCATGTGTGTGATGACCACGTCCTGGACGGTGCGGCTGTCCACACCCATCAGGGCCAGTCCTTCGCTCGGAGAGCGCAATAACTCGCGCTGGCGTTTGGCCGCCATGGCGGCATTGAAGCCCGTGTCCACCACCACGGTGCGCTGCGCATTGCGGATCAGCCAGACAAAGTAGTCCATCTGCATCACGGCGTTGTGCGGGTCGCCACCCAAGAAATGGTCACGCCGTTGGCCTTGTCGGGTGGCGTAACGGATGGCAAAGACTTCGTAGGTGTCAGCGGCGGACATGCGGGCTCCCAGGCAAGATGAGGTAGAGCCCCGAGTATCTTCAACGCCAGGGGTTTCGCCAAGGGCTTGCCCTGCAGATGTCCCCGGTCGCTGTCCGGCAGGCGACCGAGGACGGGACCGATGCTGCTGGCGCAGCACGCATCGGCCAAAGTGCGAGCCTCAGGGCGCGATGGCTTCGATCGCGATGTCGATGCGCACGTCGTCACCCACATACGGCACATACTTGCCGGCATTGAACTCGCTACGCTTGATCTGTGTGTAGGCATTGGCACCGATGGTGGGCTTTTTCATCATCGGGTGCGGCATGGCCTGGAAGGATGTCACGGTGAGCGTCACCGGCTTGGTCACGCCCTTGATGGTCAGTTGGCCTTCGATGGCCTTGGGCTTGTCGCCCTCAAACACCACGCGGGTGGATTTGAAGGTGGCTTTCGGGAAACGGGCCGTGTCCAGAAAGTCCTCACCCTGCAGGTGGCCGTTGAAATCGGCGAAGCCGGTATTCACGGATTTGATGTCGATCTCCACGTCCACCGAGGCGGTTTTTGCTTCCGCATCCAGCACCACTTTGCCCTGCGTGTTGCTGAAACTGCTGAGCTGGGTGGAGTAACCAAAGTGCGAATAGGAGAAACGCGGGAAGGTGTGCGTGTTGTCAATCACGTAGGTCTGCGGTGCGGCCGATGCGACGCTGGCGAGAGCGGACAGCGCCAGGGCAGCGCTGAGTTGTTTGAAAGATGTCATGTGAAAACTCCTGTGAAAAAATTATTGCCCTGCTTGGGCGGTAAGTTGAAAACGGATTTGCACCTCGTTGGCAATGGTGTCGAACTTGGACCACATGCCTTCGCCGATAGCAAAGTCGCCGCGACGGATGGTGAATTCACCGCTCAGCAGTCCTTGCGTTCCCTGCGCCACATGCCTGAGGGGGAACTTCACGTCGCGGGTCTGGCCTTTCAGATGAAGCTGTCCGCTGACCTCATACTGGTTGGGTCCGCTGGCCTTGATCTGCTGAACGGTGAAGCTGGCTTTGGGAAAACCTGCGGCGTTGAACCAGCCTTTGCTCTTGGCTTCCTGATCGGCTTCGGCAGAGCCCGCGTCGATCTGCGTCATGTCGATGTCCAGGCTGACCTTGGCCTGCTGCGGCTTGAGCGGATCAAAGTTCAGCTGCGCGCTGAATTTCTTGAAGCGGCCTTCCATCGGCACACCCATCTGACGGTAGGTGAAGCTCAGCGTGCTCTTGTCGAGCTGGACCGACTGGTAGGGGGCGGCCTGAATGGCCTGGCTGCCCAGCAACAGCCCCACGGCGAGCATGAGTGTTTGAAAGGGTTTCATGATGTCAAGGGAATGATCAAAGGGATGAAGCGGATGAATCGGTCGGTTGCTTGCGCGGCCACATGCGGTCAAGCGTGTCGTCACGCAGGACCCGGTGGTGATAGAGCGCCGCCAGCACATGGGCCACCACCATGGCCACCAGCAACCAGCTGAGCGCGGCATGCACGTTTTCCAGCAAATCACCCAAGGCTCGGTCGCGGGACAACAGGTCTGGCAGGGGAAACACGCCAAACCACACCGTGGGCACGCCTTTGGCGGAACTCATCAACCAGCCACTGAGAGGCATGGCGAACATCAGCACATAGAGCAGGGCGTGCCCGGCATGCGCCAGCCTCTTCATCAAGGGGCTGAGCGTCTCGGGCAAGGCGGGCGGACGATGCGCCACACGCCAGACCAGGCGCAGCACAGCCAGCGCAAACACGGTCACCCCGGCCCATTTATGCCAGCTGTAAAAGCGCAGCTTGTCGGGTGACAGCGGTAATTCACGCATGTAATGGCCCAGCACCAGCAGGCCAAAGATGCACAGGGCCATCAGCCAATGCAGGCCGCGGGCGATGGGGTGGTAGGTTTGCGTCATGGTGAGGGTGTGTGGAAGGTTCGCAGTGTAGAGCTCCATTTGTGTCTTAAAAAGCAGCAAATATTCAAATATGTGTTGCAAAATACACAACAATGAACAAGCTCGAATTCATGCAGACCTTTGTGCGGGTGGCTGAGGCAGGCAGCTTTACCGCGGTGGCGCAGCAACTGCACGTGGACCGCTCGGTGGTCACCCGTCAAATCGCCGCGCTGGAGCAGCACTTGCGTGTCAAGCTCATCACGCGCAGCACGCGCAGCCTCACGCTGACCTCGGCCGGTTCGGCCTATCTGACGGAGTGCCGCGCCATCCTGGATCAGGTGGATGCCGCGGAAGCCGGTTTGTCACAGGCGGCATCCTCCTCCCAGGGCCGCCTGCGCCTGGGGTTGCCTCTGTCTTACGGCTTGCAACAACTCATGCCGATGCTCCTGGATTTCATGCAAGCCCACCCGGCCATTGAATTGGTCATGGATTTTTCCGACGAGCGTGCCAATCTGGTGGAAGAGGGGCTGGACATGGCGATTCGCATCACAGCGCGACTGGCCCCCACAGACATCGTTCGCCGGCTGGGCAGTTGCCGCCTGATGACGTTGGCTTCGGCAGATTATTTGGCCCGGCAAGGGCGACCCACCACGCCCGAGCAGCTGCGTGATCACGCCTGTCTGGTGTATGGCCTGGAGGCGCAAGCGGCGCGCTGGCACTTTCAGGGCCTGGACCACAAACTGCTGAATGTGACCGTGCGTGGTCCCCTGGCGTCCAACAACGGTGTGGCCTTGATGCAGGCCGCCGCCAAGGGCATGGGCATCACACAACAACCCGATTTCATCGCCGCGCCGTTTCTGGCGCGGGGCGAGGTGGTGGCGGTGCTCAAGCGGTACCAACCCCCGGCGCTGGGCATCTATGCGGTGCTGCCCAGCAACCGCTACATCCCGCATCGGGTGAATGTGCTGATCGACTACTTGGCGACGCATCTGGCACGGCGCACCGGTTAGACTGGGTTGGCACGATGAGGC
>VEQI01000099.1 GCA_018883305.1 Limnohabitans sp.
GGCTTCAAGCCGATGTTGCCATTGAAGCCCGCAGGAATGCGGATCGACCCGCCACCATCAGTGGCATGCGCCATCGGCACCACACCCGCCGCCACCATCGCCGCCGTGCCAGCGGAAGAGCCACAGGTGGTGTAACGCGTGTCCCAAGGGTTGCGCGTGACATACATCGCCGGATTCTCTGCCGAGCTGCACACGCCAAATTCGGGTGTGGTGGTGCGGCCCATGAGGTTGAGACCGGCCTGTCGAAAACGCTGGGTGAGATGCGTGTCAGCGGTGGCCCGGTTGCCCTTCATGAAGAGCGAGCCCATTTCCTGCAAGCGTCCCTTGAGTGTGGGGCCCAGGTCCTTCATCAGGAACGGCACACCGGCCAACGGTCCCTGCGGGTTCAGGCCATCCTTGAGCGGGTCCTGCACGACATCATCAAACACTTCCACCACCGCGCTCAGCGTGGGGTTGGTGGCCGCAATGCCGGCAGCGGCCTGGTGTGCCAGCTCGGAAGGCGTGACTTCGCCACGGTGAACCAGTCGCGCCAAGCCCACGGCATCTTGGGCAGCCCATTCATTCCAACTCATCGCCAACGTCATGGCTTCGGTCCTGTCTTGTGAGGCCCTCGTTCAGAGAGCAAGCATTCAATGTGAGGTCAATCCATGGCGGGACGCGCCACGCCCTGCACAGCCTCGTACGCACGCGCGGCGCGCAGCACCAAGGCGTCGCCAAACATGGGGCCCACCATTTGCAAGCCGATCGGCAAACCATCGCGGGTCAGACCGCACGGCACCGTGATGGCCGGCTGCTGCGTGAGGTTGAACGGGTAGCTGAAGGGGGTCCATCCCAGCATGCTCTCAGGGTCCATGGGGACCGTGCCCGCCGCGCGTGCCTCAAACGCCGGAATGGCCACCGTAGGCGTCACCAGCAGGTCATAGCGCTGCATGAACTGACGCATGTGCGAGCCCAATTGACCGCGCCGCAAATGCAATTGCTGCACCTGCATGGCGCTCAGTTGTAGCCCCAGCTCAGCTTCGGCACGGAAGTCAGGGTCAGTTTGCGACTGCTGTGCAGGCGTCAGGCCTTGCCACACGCTGGCGGCGCCCAAGAACCAGAGGCCAGTGGTGATGTCCAAGGGGTCTTCAAAACCCGGGTCCACCGCATCCACCTGCGCACCCAAGGCCTGCAACACCGACACCGCCGCTTGCACGGCCGCTGCCACCTCGGGGTGAACCTCACGGGCATAGCCCAGGGTGGCCGAGTAAGCGATGCGCAGGCCGCGAACTCCATCCTCCAGGCCCACGGTGTAGTCACGTGCGTCCGCCGGCAGCGAGGTCCAGTCGCGGGCATCGGGTTGCTTGAGCACGTTCATCATCAGCGCGGCATCGCGAACGCTCATGGTGTGCGGGCCCAGATGGGCCACGGTCCCGAAGGGGGACAAGGGATAAGCAGGCACCCGACCAAAGCTGGGCTTGAGCCCCACGTTGCCGCAGAACGCGGCGGGAATACGCACGCTGCCCGCACCATCGGTGCCCACGCTCAACGGGCCCAGGCCAGCCGCCACCGCAGCCGCCGTGCCGCCCGACGAACCACCCGGCGTGCGGTCCGTGTTCCAGGGATTGCGGGTGATGCCGGTGGCCGGCGAATTGGTCTCGCCCTTGCAGCCAAATTCAGGCGTGGTGGTCTTGCCCAGCAACACGGCACCGGCTTCACGCAAGCGTGCCGTGGCCGGTGCATCCACGTCCCAGGGTTGGGCCGGATCGATGGTGCGACTGCCACGCAACGTGGGCCAGCCACGCGTGAGGATCAAATCCTTGATGGACGCAGGCACGCCCTCCAGTGCGCCCACGGGCGCTCCTTGCGCACGATGCGATTGCCAGCGTATTTCACTCTGACGGGCACTGGCCAGGGCAGCTTCGTCATCCAGCAGGCAAAAGGCATTGATGCGCGGATTCAGACGATGCGCACGCGTGAGCACGGCCTGCGTGGCCTCGACGGGACTGGCCTGACCACTGCGGTACAAGGCTAGCAATTCATGGGCGGTGCATTGGGTGAGGTCGGTGGCAAGGGTCATCGCCTTCTCCTGAGTGAATACATGAACAATGACGGTCAGGGGCGCAGCCGCATGCGCGGATCCAGCCGGCGCCAGGGCAAGTCTGCCGGGTCAGCGGCCATCGGTCCGCTGGCCTTGGCCACCAGCACGCGGCTGGCAATGGGCGTGAAGTCGGCGCGGAAATGGTTGGAGCTTTTCACCACCAGCAGCTTCATCTGCTCGGGCTGGATACCCACGGCGCGGAACAGCTCGCGGTCCAGCATCTGCATCTTGCCACTGGCCACGGCAATCAGAATGCCCTCAATCTCCAGGCAGGCACACGGGCCGATGTGCACACGCATGCCAGTCATCATCGGCCCCTTGATCTGGCACCAGTCTTCACCAATGGCGCGCACCGTGAAGCGTCCGTGCAGCGGCGGATCACTGGGCTGGCCGGTGAAAGTGGGCACGGCACGACCCAGCGCCAACTCCAGTACAGCACCCACGCCCGCCTCTTGGGCCTTGCGGGCCGCCACCGGGTCATACAGCAGGCCCAGCGCCACACGCTGCGGCCAGACATGGCCCGCCCCTTGTTGCAACAGGGCGTGCAACATGCCGGTGGTGTTGCTGTCGCCCCCCGCGCCCGGGTTGTCCTGGGTGTCCGCAATGACCACGGGGGCGGACTGGTTCTCTGCCACCGCCATGGCTTGTTCCACCGCGTCACGCGCCAATAAAAATTCGGGCTGCCATTGCACCGGTTGGCTTACCAACGCATACAAACGCTCCACCGCCTGCTGGGCCGCACCGCCATGGCCCCAGACCACCGGTCCGCACTCAGGAAAATCCGATGCCGGAAAACCCATGCAGAAACTCAGCATGCAACCGGTGCTGGCTTCAATGGCCGCCAGCTCTTGGTAAATCGCTTGCGCCGGTGACATCCAGGTGCTTTGCGCATTCAAGGCAATGAGAAAAGGCAAGCGGCGAGCATGCTGAACCGCACGCCGACCCTGGCGCAAATGCTCACGCAGCAACACGGCCGCACGTGCACCGGTGTCCGCCATGTCCACATGTGGATAGGTGCGATAAGCCACCAGCGCATCCGCTAGCGCCAGCATGCGCTGCGTCACGTTGGCATGCAGATCCAGACTGGCGACGATGGGCACCGAAGGCCCCACCACGGCACGCACACGCGCCAGCAATTCGCCCTCGCTGTCGTCAGCATGCTCGGCCACGGCCGCGCCATGCAAATCCAGATACACACCGTCCAGCCCTTGCACACACGCGGCGCGCACATCCTCCAGAATGGCCTGGCTGATGCGCTCAAAAGCCTCTTGCGTGACGTAGGAAGAAGGGGTTGCCCCGGCCCACACCGAGGGCACCAGCGCCCAGCCCTCGCGCCGCGCCGCATCAATGAACCCACCGGCAGGCAGGTTCACGCCGGTGAGTTGCTGCTGCATCGCCTGGCCACGCACAAAGGCCGGGAAACTCTCGCCGGTGTTGAAGGCAGCCCAATCTGCCAGGCTGGGGGCAAAGGTATTGGTTTCGTGCTGATAGCCAGCGAACAGGATGCGGGTCATGCGTGCAAGGGTTCCATGGCGGGCAGCGGCGCCGGTGCGGCATCCAGCAAGCGCCGCGTGTAGTCGTGCGTGGGCTGCGCATACACCTGGGCCGTGGGGCCTTGTTCAACCATGCGTCCCTGGTGCATCACGATGACCCGGTCGCACAACTGCGCCGCCACGCGCAAATCATGGGTGATGAACAACAGCCCCAGGCCCAAACGGTCCTGGACCTCACGCAACAGTTTGAGAATCTGCGCCTGCACGCTCACGTCCAGCGCACTCACCGCTTCATCTGCCACCAGCACTTGCGGCTTGCAAGCCAGGGCGCGGGCAATGGCCAGGCGCTGACGTTGCCCGCCACTGAATTGACTGGGGTAGCGTTTCAAGGCCTCCACCGGCAAGCGAACCTGTTGCATCAACTCGGCGGCCAGCGCCTGAGCCTGGTCTTTTGTTTGCCCAAAGTTCATGGCCCCTTCAATCAAGGATTGACCTACGGTGCGACGCGGATTGAGCGAGCGGTTAGGGTCTTGGAACACCACCTGCACCCGATGGCGCAGAGGACGCAATTGCGGCTCCGTGCGCGTGGCCACCTCGGCGTCGCCCCAATGAATGTGACCGCTGGTGGGATCGATCAGACGAATGAGGCAGCGCGCAAACGTGGACTTGCCCGATCCAGACTCACCCACAATGCCCACGGTCTCGCCCGCGCGCAAGGACAGTTCAGCCTGCGTCAATGCCACGGTGGGGCGTGAACGTCCGAGCCAGTCACGCGTGACATACGTCTTGCCCACATCCTGCCCAGCCAATTGGACTGCGCTGGTGGCAACAGGTCGAGGCGGCGGCGGCGTCATGGCCGGCACAGCAGACAGCAACTGCCGCGTGTAATCCGCACGGGGACGACGCAACACCTCGTCACGAGCCGCGCTTTCCACCACCTGGCCCTGGTTCATCACCAGCACCTGATCTGCAATCTCGGCCACCACGCCCATGTCATGCGTGATGAACAGCACCGCACTGCCCTGCTCGCGTTGCAGTTCGGCGATGAGCCGCAAAATTTCCTTTTGTGTGGTGACGTCCAGCGCCGTGGTGGGCTCATCGCAAATCAGCAGTGCCGGCTTCAAGATCACCGCCATGGCAATCACAATGCGCTGGCGCTGGCCGCCACTCAATTGATGCGGGTAACTGCGCAGCATGCGCTCTGGCTCGGGCAGGCGCACACGCTCGAACACACGCAAAATTTCAGCGCGCCGTTGTGCGGCGGGCCAGCGGGTGTGTGTGGTCAACAACTCGTCCACCTGGTCGCCGCATGTCATCACCGGGTTGAGCGCTGTCATGGGCTCTTGAAACACCATGCCCAGGGTTTGTCCGCGCAACTCGCGCATGCGCATCGCCGAAGCATTGAGCAAAGACTCGCCATTGAGCAAAATTTCGCCGGCCACGGGCTTGAGGGCTTTGTCCAGCAAACCCATCACCGTCGTGGCCATGACCGATTTGCCAGAACCCGATTCACCTACCACGCACATCGTGCGCCCGGCCTCGATGTCCAGCGATACGTCTTGCACCGCATGCGTTCGGTCACCGCCCATGGGCAAGGCCACGGACAAACCCCGAATGCTCAACACGGCCGGACTCATGCGCCGCCTCGCTTGGCAAATTTCGGGTCCAGCACATCTCGCAGGCCATCACCCAGGAGGTTGATGGCCAGCACTGTGGGCACCAGGAACAAGGCCGGAAACAACACGTTGCCCGGGTACTGCGTGAACTGCACACGCCCTTCGGCCATGATGTTGCCCCAGGTAGGAATGTCCGCCGGCAGGCCCAGCCCCAGAAAACTCAGAATGGCCTCGGTCAGCACCGCGCTGGCGGCAATGAACGTGCCCTGCACAATCAGGGGCGCCATGGCGTTGGGCAGGATGTGACGCAGCAGGATCACGGGCGTGGGCGTGGCCAAGGCTTTGGCGGCCTCCACAAACGGTTCCTCACGAAGGGTCAGCACCAAAGATCGCACCAGACGAGTCACTCGAGGAATCTCGGGAATGGCAATGGCCACCACCACCGTCCATAACTGTGCGCCCAGGGCAGCCACCAGCGCAATGGCCAGCAAGATGGCCGGGATGGCCATCAAGCCATCCATGAAGCGCATGAGCACGGCATCCATGGCACGGAAGTACCCCGCCAGCATGCCCAGCAAGCCGCCCACGGCCAACGCCACCAGTGCCGTGGCCAGTCCCACCAGCAATGAAATCCGGGTGCCGAACAACACGCGGCTGTAGATGTCTCGGCCGAAATTGTCGGCCCCCATCCAGAAGGTATGGGCGACGCTGCTGCCATCCAGCAAGGAGAACTCCCCCACCGCACCCGCGGCCGTATTGATGTGAGCAGAGTCCATGGCGGCAGGGTCCACGGTCCCCAGCCACGGCGCCAGCACGGCCACCATCAGCAGCACGGCCAACACACCCATGCCAAATCGCACGGCGCCATGCGCCAATAGAGAGCGAACAACCGGGGCCATCAGTAACGAATCCTTGGGTCAAGCCACAGGTAGCTCAGGTCCACGATCAAATTGATCAGGACATACAGCACGCTGAAAAATAGCACCACGCCCTGTATCACCGGGAAGTCGCGGTTAAGCACCGCGTCCACGGTCAATGAGCCCAGGCCAGGAATGGCATACACCGTTTCCGTGACCACCACGCCCCCAATGAGCAGTGCGACGCCAATGCCCACCACTGTCACGATGGGCACCGCCGCATTGGCCAGCGCATGACGCAGCAACACCATTCGCTCGGTCAGGCCTTTGGCGCGTGCTGTGCGAATGTAGTCTTCGGTCAGCGCTTCGGACACACTGGCGCGCGTGACACGCGCAATCAGCGCCACATAGATGGTGGCCAATGAACACCACGGCAACACCAGTTGCGTGGCCCAGGGCAACACCCCTTGCGCAGACGCACCGAACAAACGCCGATACCCCTGCACGGGCAGCCACTGCAGTTCAATGGCAAAGACATAAATCAGCACGTAGCCAATCACGAACACCGGCACCGAAAACCCGGCCACGGCAAAGCCCGACAGCACATGATCCAGCCAGCCACCCATGCGCCAGGCCGCCAGCGTGCCCAGCGGCACAGCAATGACCAGGGCCAGCACCATGGTGCCCGCCGCCAGCGAGAGCGTGGGTTCAATGCGTTGCGCAATCAGTTCAGTGACCGGGCGATTGAGGTAGAAGGAATAACCCAGATCCCCCTGCACCACGTTGCCCAGCCAGATCATGAACTGGGTCAGCAAGGGTTTGGTCAGGCCCAGTTGTTCACGAATGCGGTCGATGTCGTCATTGGTGGCATTGTTCCCCGCGATCACCGCTGCCGGATCCCCCGGCGTGAGCCGCAGAATCAGGAACACGATGACAGCCACCGTGAACAACACGGGGATCAGCGCCAGCAGGCGCTGCATCAGGAAACGCAGCATGGCGCGTTAGCCCCTTCAGGCCCGATCAGTTCTTCTTGATGTTCCAGTACACCTGAGCTCCACCAGGCACCAAGCCACTGATGTTGGTGCGCAAGGCGGCCGGGTTGAAGTACTGGCCCAAGGGTACGTGCGTGGCCGTCTCCATGGCACGCAGTTGAATTTGCTCGGCGATTTGCTTCTTCTGCGCATCAGTGGAGGCTTGCGCGAACTTGGTCTTCAGGTCTTCAATCTGCTTGTCGTCCTGCCAGCCAAACCAGCCCTTGTCACCCGCCGCGTTCATCATGGCCATGGTCAAGGGGTTGAGAATATCGCCCGCGGTCCAAGCGGTCATGAACGCGTTCCAGCCGCCTTGGGCGGGCGCATCTTTCTTGGCGCGTCGGGCCACCAGGGTGGCCCAGTCCATTTGCTGCATATCCACCTTGAAGCCGGCGGCTTCGAGTTGCTGCTTGGCCACCAGGGGCAACTTGGCGATGGCCGCCAGATCAGTGGGGCGCATCAGCACCACGGGCGTGCCGTCGTAACCCGCCTCTTTCAACAGGGCAGCGGCTTTCTTGGGATCGGCCATGCCGGTGTAGAGGCCCGTCTTGTCGCTGGCGAACGGCGTGCCGCACGGGTACATGCTGCGGCAATAGGCGTACATGCCAGGTGCACCCACCTGCGTTTTGAGGTGGGCTTCCTGGCCCAAGGCCAGCATGGCGGCCTGGCGGATCTTCACGTTGTTGAACGGGGCGTGCAGGTGATTGAAACGCAGAATGAATTGCAAACCGGCGGGCTGTGCGTCCACGATCTGCACATCCTTTTGCGCCTTGAGGGACGCATATTGTTCGAACGTGGGTTGCTCGATGATGTCCACTTCACCGGCCACCAGCGCATTGAACTGCGTTTGCGGGTCGCGGATGATGACCCACTCCACGCGATCAAGGTAGACGTTTTTGCCTCCTGTGGTGCCATCCGGTGCTTCGGCGCGCGGCTTGTATTTGTCGTTCTTGGCATAGACCAGGCGCTCGCCGGGCTTGTACTCGGCGGGCACAAACTTGTAGGGGCCCGAACCGATGTGCTCCTTGATTTGCTCCGCGCCCGGCGTGGCCGCAATGCGCGCGGGCATGATGAAGGGCACATTGGAAGAAGGCTTGCCCAGGGCTTCCAGCATCACGCCGAACGGCTGCTTGAGCTTGATCACAAAGGTCTTGGCATCAGGCGTGGCGTAGTTGTCCACGCTCTTGGCCAGCACGCCCCCAAAGCTGTCACGGCTGGCCCAGCGCTTGAGGGAGGCCACCACGTCCTCGCTGGTGACGGGCTTTCCGTCATGGAACTCCAGACCATCGCGCAGTGTAAAGGTCCAGGTGAGGTTATCTTTGCTGACGTTCCATTTGTCCACCATTTGCGGCTTGACCTTGCCCGCCAGGTCGGTGCCGAACAAGGTGTCATAGATCATGTAGCCGTGATTGCGCGTGACAAAGGCCGTGGTCCAGATCGGGTCCAGGATGGTGATGTTCGAGTGCGGCACCACGCGCAAGGTCTTGCCAGGCGCCTGGGCCTGAGACATCGAGGGGGCCACCAGGGCGCTCACCAGGGCAGCTGCGGCAAAGAGGGAACGACGCTTCATGAACAGTCTCCTGAAAGGCAAAGCACAACCGAGGCCCCACCCCGGGACCAACGGAACGACTATAAGCCATATCCCCGACCGATCGGTCGGGGATTTCACCTGTTCAGCCGTGCTTGATGGCAATCGTTTTGAGCACCGTGAAGCCCAGCAAGCCTTCAAAGCCTTTTTCGCGACCGTAGCCGCTGGCCTTCATGCCCCCAAAGGGCAGTTCCACACCACCGCCCGCACCGTAGTTGTTGATGAACACCTGACCGGAACGCACCTTGCGCGCCACCCGCAATTGGCGCGCGCCATCTTGCGTCCAGATGCCCGCCACCAGTCCATAGTCGGTGCCATTGGCCAAACGGATCGCCTCGTCCTCGGTGTCAAACGGCATGGCGGCCAGCACCGGGCCAAACACTTCCTGTTGCGCCAGACTGTTGTCATGAGGCACGTCACGAAACAGCACGGCCTCTTGGTAGTAGCCCGCCGAAGCGGCCTCGGGATGCAACTCGCCGCGGGCCATGACGGCAATGCCATCGGCCTCGGCTTTGGCCAGAATGCGCTTGACCTGCTCGTACTGTTTGCGGTTGACCAGCGGACCCATGTCCAGCCCCAGGTGCGGTGGACCCGACTTGAGCGCACGGAAACGTTCGGCCAGCGCCTGCATCACCCGTTCATAGATGCTGCGCTGCACCAGCAGACGGCTGCCGGCCGAGCAGGTCTGCCCCGCGTTTTGCACAATGGCCGTGACGATCACGGGCAAGGCCTCGTCCAGGTTGGCGTCTTCAAAGACGATCTGCGGTGACTTGCCCCCCAGCTCCAGGGTCACCGGGCAGTGGCGTTCGGCCGCTGCTTGCGCCACCAGACGGCCGGTCACGGTGGAACCGGTGAAGGAGATGTGGTCGATGCCCCGGTGTGCCGTGAGCGCGGAGCCCGCTTCATGGCCATAGCCCGTGACCACATTGATGACGCCCGCCGGAAAGCCAATCTCCGCCGCCAGTTCGGCCAGCCGAAGAATGGACTGGCTGGCATCTTCGGCCGGCTTGACCACGCAGGCATTGCCGGTGGCCAGAGCTGCGCCCACGGTACGGCCAAAGATTTGAATGGGGTAATTCCAGGGGATGATGTGCCCAGTCACGCCATGCG